>NZ_JBHVKW010000062.1:0-51679 GCF_042797905.1 Amycolatopsis sp. NPDC057786 | reverse complement strand
CCTTCCCTCGGCTCAGCCGAGGGAAGGGGGCCTTCACGCGCTTCACAGCCCAGGCGACCTACCAGGCACCCGCCAGCAGTTGCCGCGTCTCCCCCAGCAACTGCGGCAGCACCTTCGTATGCCCGATCACCGGCATGAAGTTCGCGTCGCCACCCCACCTCGGCACCACGTGCTGGTGCAGATGCGCGGCGATCCCCGCGCCGGCGATCACGCCCTGGTTCATCCCGATGTTGAACCCGTGCGCCGACGAAACCTCCCGGATCACCCGCATCGCGTGCTGGGTGAACTCCGCCACCTCGACGGTCTCTTCCGCCGTCAGATCCGTGTAGTCCGCGACATGCCGGTACGGCACGGCCATCAGGTGACCGGGGTTGTACGGGTACAGGTTCAGCACCACGTACACGGTCTTCCCGCGCGCGATGATGAGCGCGTCCTCGTCGCTCTTCCCTGGGAGATGGCAGAACGGGCAGCCCTCGTCGGGTTTCTTGGCCCCCTGCACGTAGGCGAGCCGATGCGGGGTCCACAGGCGCTGCAACGCGTCCGGGACCCCCACACCGTCCTGTCCGACGACTTCAGGGCCATCGGGGCCCGTCACCGGAGTACCGCCTCCAAGCCCGCCGCGGTCGGCGAAGCGTTCTCGCGGCGCTGGATCCAGCCGGCGATCGCCTCGACCGCGTCGGCCACTGGGACACCGTTGATCTGGCCGCCGTCACGGAACCGGAACGACACTGCGCCGGCCTCGACGTCCTTCGCGCCCGCCAGGATCATGAAGGGCACCTTCTGCGTGGTGTGGGTGCGGATCTTCTTCTGCATCCGGTCGTCGCTCGCGTCGACGTTGACCCGGATCCCCTTGGCCCGCAGCGCCTTCTCGACCCCGCGCAGGTGCTCGACCTGGTCCTCGGTGATCGGGATGCCGACCACCTGGACCGGCGACAGCCACGCCGGGAACGCGCCCGCGTAGTGCTCGGTCAGCACGCCGAAGAACCGCTCGATCGAACCGAACAGCGCGCGGTGGATCATCACCGGGCGCTGACGGCTGCCGTCGGCCGCGGTGTACTCCAGTTCGAACTTCTCGGGCAGCATGAAGTCCAGCTGGATGGTCGACATCTGCCAGGTGCGGCCCAGCGCGTCCTTCGCCTGCACGGAGATCTTCGGCCCGTAGAACGCCGCGCCACCCGGATCCGGCACCAGTTCCAGGCCGGAGTCCACCGCGGCGGTGCGCAGTACCTCGGTCGCCTCGGCCCAGACCTCTTCGGAACCGATGTACTTCTCTTCGTTCCGAGTGGACAGTTCGAGGTAGAAGTCGTCGAGACCGTAGTCGCGCAACAGGTTCAGCACGAAGTCCAAAAGGGACTTCAGCTCACCGGGCACCTGCTCGAGGGTGCAGAAGATGTGCGCGTCGTCCTGCGTCATGCCGCGCACGCGGGTCAGGCCGTGGATCACGCCGGACTTCTCGTAGCGGTACACGGAGCCGAACTCGAACATCCGCAGCGGCAGTTCCCGGTAGGAACGCCCGCGCGAACGGAAGATCAGGTCGTGGAACGGGCAGTTCATCGGCTTGAGGTAGTAGTCCTGGCCGGGTTTGCGGACCGAACCGTCCTCGTTGTGCTCGGCGTCGAGGTGCATCGCCGGGTACATGCCGTCGCGGTACCAGTCGAGGTGACCGGAGGTCTCGAACAGCGCGCCCTTGGTGATATGCGGCGAGTAGACGAAGTCGTACCCGGCTTCGACGTGCCGCTGGCGCGAGTAGTTCTCCATCTCCTGCCGGATGATCCCGCCCTTGGGGTGGAACACCGGCAGCCCCGAGCCGATCTCGTCGGGGAAGGAGAACAGGTCCAGCTCGACACCGAGCTTGCGGTGGTCGCGCCGCTCGGCCTCGGCGAGGCGCTCCAGGTAGACGTCCTGCGCCTCCGCGGATTCCCACGCGGTGCCGTAGATCCGCTGCAGCTGCGGGTTCTTGTCGTCGCCGCGCCAGTACGCGGCGGCGACGCGGGTGAGCTTGAACGCCGGGATGAACTTGGTGGTCGGCACGTGCGGGCCGCGGCAGAGGTCGCTCCACACGCGCTCCTTGGTGCGCGGGTCGAGGTTGTCGTAGATGGTCAGCTCGCCGCCGCCGACCTCCATCACCTCGCTGGTGTCCACATCGGACTTGATGTCGACCAGTTCCAGCTTGAACGGCTCGTCGGCCAGTTCCTTCTTGGCCTCGTCGACCGAGTCGAAGACGCGGCGGGAGAACTGCTGCGCGCCCTTCACGATCTGCTTCATGCGCTTTTCGAGCGCCTGCAGGTCTTCCGGGGTGAACGGGGTGTCGACGGCGAAGTCGTAGTAGAAGCCGTCCTTGACCGGCGGTCCGATGCCGAGCTTGGCCTGCGGGAACTGCTGCTGCACGGCCTGGGCGAGCACGTGGGCCGCGGAGTGGCGGATGACGATGCGGCCGTCTTCGGTATTGGCGGCGACCGCTTCGACCTCGGCCTCGGACTCCGGGGCCCAGGAGAGGTCGCGGAGGTTCCCCTCGGCGTCGCGCACGACGACGATCGTGTCCGGCCCCTTGGTCGGCAGCCCGGCTTCGCGGACCGCGGTGCCCGCCGTAGTGCCCGCCGGTACCACCACGCGCGGGGCGGTTGCGGCTGCTACTGACGACGGCTGGGACACGATGGACTCCTCGCGATGAAGGCGGATGTTTCGTGTGATGTTAGTCGTCAGCCACGACAGGTCTCACGCGCATTACCTCTAACAGCGCGAAGGCCTCCTTCCCATCGGAAGAAGGCCTTCGCGTGGCGAGGAACGAGGTCAGACGGTCTCGACGACCTCGTCGAAGTCCAGCCGCGGCAGGCGGTCGAACCACGGGTTGTCGCCCGGCTTGCCGACGTTGATCACGACGAGGGACTTCCACGGCTTGTCCGCGAAGAACTCCTTGTCGATGCCCTCGGCGTCGAAGCCCGTCATCGGGCCGGCGGCCAGCCCGGCGGCGCGGACACCGATGATGAAGTAACCGACCTGCAGCAGCGCGTTGAGCTTGGCGGTCTCGACGCGGCCCGCCTCGTCGGCGAACAGGTCCTTGGCGCCCGGGAAGTGCGGGAACGTGCGCGGCAGGTTCTCGTGGAACTCGGTGTCCGCGGCCAGCACGACGGTCACGGGCGCGGCCTCGGTCTTGGCGCGGTTGCCCTCGGACATCAGCGGGGCGAGGCGCTTCTTGCCCTCTTCGGTGCGGATCACCAGCGCGCGCAGCGGCTGGTTGTTCATCGACGTCGGGGCCCATTTGACCAGCTCGTAGATCGCGCGGATCTGCTCGTCGGTCACCGGCTCGTCGCTGAAGCTGTTCGCGGTGCGGGCCTCGCGGAACAACAGGTCCTGAACGTCCTGCGGGAGGTTCAAGGCTTCGGTCGGCTCAACGCTGGTGGTCATGGGTGGATCTTCCTTCCGTACGCGTCCTGTACCCGGTCCCAACCTAGTTGAGCGCTGAACTATTTCTCGCTCAACTATCTCTGCGTGTGGGTCCGGTCACAGAAACACGTCAGTAGGCGCCACGTCCCTGCACCACGGCACGGAAGGTCTTCCACAGGATCACCAGGTCGAGAGCGAGTGACCAGTCCTCGACGTAACGCAGGTCGAGGCGGATGCTCTCCGCCCAACTGAGGTCGCTGCGGCCGCTGACCTGCCAGAGCCCGGTCAACCCCGGCTTGACGAGGAGACGGCGGCGCGCGTCCGGGGCGTACTTCGCGGTCTCCTCGGGCAGCGGCGGGCGAGGTCCGACGAGTGACATGCGCCCGCTCACGACGTTGAGCAGCTGCGGCAGCTCGTCGAGGGAGTACCGGCGAAGGAGGCCGCCGACCCGGGTGATCCTCGGATCCTTGCGCATCTTGAACAGCGGGCCCGCGCCTTCGTTGTCCTCCTGGAGTTCCCGCTTGAGCTTGTCGGCGTCCGTGACCATCGTGCGGAACTTCAGCATCGTGAAGGTGTGTCCGTCGCGGCCGACGCGGCGCTGCCGGTAGATCACCGGGCCGCGGTCATCGAGCTTGATCGCGACCGCGATCGCCAGCAGCAGTGGGAAAACGAGGGTGAGGAGCAGCGCGGAACCGAAGCGGTCGAGCGCCTCCTTCACCAGACGGCGGCCACCGGTGAACATCGGCGCGGTGACCCGCAGCAGCGGCATGCCGAGCACACCGGAGACGTTCAGCCGGGGACCGGCGACCTCCATCAGCATCGGCGCGACCACCATCTCGGCCGAGGTCCCTTCGAGATCCCAGGCGAGCCGCTGCAGGCGTTTCGGGTTCCAGTGCTGATCGGCGGTCACGGCGACGACGCGGTAGCCGCCGCGGCGGACGTGGCCCGCGAGATCGTCGAGCTTCCCGACGATCGGCACGCCTTCCACCTCACCGCTCCCCCGTTCCACGCCGGCTCCGGAATACGTGCAGACGGCTTCCACCCGCCAGCCGACATGAGGATCGGCCTTGGTGCGCGCGATGAGGTCGGCGACCGTGTCGGGGCTTCCCGCCGCGAGCACCGGCAGCAGGCATTCACCGAGCCGCCTGCGCCGGTGCAGCACCTGTCTCAGCGCGTACCGCTGCAGGAACATGAAGACGGAGATCATCGGGACGACGATGAAGACCCACGGCTGCACGGCGAGGGCGCCGAAGAGCAGGCCGCCCAACGCGACCAGAACGGCGGTGGTCACCAGGCCACGCCCCAGCGTCCGGTATTCCTCCGCCCCTTCGCCCAGCACACGCGGACTCCAGGCACGGCAGACCGACAACCCGAACAGGAAGGCCGCGGCGGTCCCGAGCGCGTGCATGTCGTGCGGATCGGATCGATCGATCAGAAAGGCGCTCATCACGATGAGCACGAAAGCGGTGAAAACGTCACTACCGACGACCCACGCGCGGTAACGCGATTCCCAAGCCGCGTAAGGCGGCCGAGCCGACGTCGTGCCGACCGCGGCGGCGTCGCCCGTACCCCGTTGCGGGGGAAGCGGGATCGACTGAAGGTCGATGTGCTGCGGCGTCCCGTTGACGGTGGACGACGGCCGCACCGACTCTTCCATCAGACCTCCCGGAGTGGGGAATCCCGAACGCCGGATCAACACGCTGAGTAAATGAGAGCGATCTCGAAGAGTGATCGATTCCCAAGCTCTCTCAGCGGCCGAAGGGGCGACACACGCCAAGGTATCGGCCACTCTCCGCCCATCGTTACAAGGATTTCCAGCCACACCCTTGGGGAGCATCCGGCAAATGAATGCCGTGTTGATAACAACATGATGACGATGCGTAATAGACCGTATCCGCCGAACAACTACGCAAAGTAGTCACGAATTCCCCTGATTCGCGGCCACTTGGAGCATCGCTTCCCCGATCGGCCGAACAGCCCCGAAACCTCCACAGTAGACGGTTCACGCGAGCCGATCCCCGATCGGTCCACTGTGGATTTCGCGCCACCGGCGGGCGGCCGCCCGCCGAACGCGCTCACCGCGAGCCGACCTACCTTGTCAATCGGTCACCGGAGTGGCGTTTCGTCACATCACGTCAGCATCACGGCGACCCCGCCTCGGCGGCCGGGCGTGCGAGCCGTCAGGCCATGTCCCACATCACCTTCCTTGTGGTCTGGACCTTTCGGTGGACACTTCGTGCCGAGGATCACATGGATGTCTCAGTGGTCCGATCATGCGACACTTTCGCGCCGTGACGCGAGATGTCCGACGAGTGTCCACACCAGCCGGAAGGAGGGGCTTCGGAGATCTTCGAACCGTGGCATCCCACACCCCTCGGCCGCGCCGAGAGATTCGGCCGCTCCAGTGGCGCCGGGCGGGACGGCAGAAGTGCCGCCCCCACATAACCCGCGTCCGACCTGGGGATCGAATACCGCCGGACGGGCTCACCCCGAGAATGAATCAAGGCCCCGGACCATCGGTCCAGGGCCTTCATCCGGTGGGCGATACTGGGATCGAACCAGTGACCTCTTCGGTGTGAACGAAGCGCTCTCCCGCTGAGCTAATCGCCCGCTCGCGGTGTTCCGGAGACTCTACCCCACGACTTTAGGGGGCCTGCAAATGGGTGGTTCCGTCCGACCACACTCCGCTCACCGGCAAGTACGGAGCGAACAACCGCGAGCTAGCCAGGGCTGTCCTGGCCGGGGGGCGCCCGCGACGCGTTTCGACATTCGTGCGACGGTGCTATCGCGTGACGACTAAACCGCGCAGTATGTACATGTGGACTGCCTGCAGGGCGCATGTAGGGCTGCGCGTCGCGCGGGTGATGATGGGGTGACGGAGGACGGACCCGGGGTCCGATGACCCCGTCCGGGTGATCTGCGGCAAAACCGCGTTCCGATCAACCGGCCGATACGTCACATCATCGCCACTCGGTTCGACCGGGCCGGGAAGGAGACGAAGGGTAGGACGATGCGCAACGATCACGTGACGCTCCGCTCGACGGCGGTGTTCGACCTCCTGGCGCCGCGGACCCCCGCGGTCCCGGTCAAGGTGGAACTGCGATACGACACACGCGACCCGTACGCGGTCGTGGCCGCCTTCCGCACCGGCCGCGCCGGCTGGGTCGAGTGGGTCTACGCGCGCGACCTCCTCGCGGACGGCCTCCTGGCCGACGCGGGCGACGGCGACGTACGCATCCGCCCCTCCGTCGAAGACCCCGAGTCCGTCCTCATCGAACTGAACTCGCCGTCCGGGCACGCCATGTTCGAGGCGTCCGCTCAGGAGCTGGCCGACTTCCTCGACCGGACCTACGACGTCGTGCTCCCGGGCAACGAGCACCTGTGGGTCGACGTCGACGACGCGCTGACCCACCTGATTCCCAACGATCTGGCCTGATGACGGCCTTGCGAACAGCAAGTGGCACCCCGGTTGCAGGGCCCTTTTCGGGATCGGATAGTGTTCACACACACCACGGCGACGGGGTGAGGAACGGAACCATGGGGTTCTGAGCTTCAGCCGGACCGAGGATGTGCGGATGTAGCGCAGCTGGTAGCGCATCACCTTGCCAAGGTGAGGGTCGCGGGTTCGAATCCCGTCATCCGCTCGGAAGGCCCTCTCGGGCCTGACACGGTGGAGTGGCCGAGAGGCGAGGCAACGGCCTGCAAAGCCGTGTACACGGGTTCGAATCCCGTCTCCACCTCGCGCGATTAGCTCAGCGGGAGAGCGCTTCCCTGACACGGAAGAGGTCACTGGTTCAATCCCAGTATCGCGCACCATCTGTTTTCGCAGGTCGGAAGCCCTGCTCCTCCTCGGAGGGGCGGGGCTTCAGTCGTAAAAAGGCGATGGACCCCGGGGTCGTCGCCGATTGCTCTCACCGAACGTGGCGTGCAGGTGCGGGAACGACCACTCCCCCAGCTTCGTCCTCTCGGGGCTCTGGACCGGCAGTCGTGAATCGATGTGGAGTCGTCTTATAAAGAGCGGTACAACTCCGGGCTGTGCCGGGGCCCCGGACGTCCTGCCGTCGCGTTGGGGGAACGGGTGTTAAAAACGAGCCGCGCCCCAGGGACGCGGCGACGCCGGGCGAGGGTGTCTTCGAAGAGCCGGCGTGCCGCCTGTCGCTCCCTCAGGGTGTTGGCCTCGCCCGAGTTCCGGCTCAGCCCATCACCGTGCCCGAGTTCGCGGTGTTTCGGCTGCGCTTACGGGAGAACACGCCCAGGTCGATCTCCAGGCCGGTACGCGGGGCCTGGAACCGGACGGGTGACGCGTCGTGGTCGGCGCCGTTCTCCACCTGGTTGATCAGCTCTGTGATCAGCTGTCCCACGACCGGCGCGTTCTTGAACTGGTTGCCACTCGTTCCGATCGCGAGGTAGAAGCCGTCGAGTTCGGTGCGGTCGTAGATCGGCGTCCAATCGTCGGCGACGTCATAGACGCCGACGACGCCGCGCGCCCGGTTGGGCACCGTCAGGTCGGGCAGCCTCCGTGCGGCCCGCGTCACCTGGGCCTCGAAAACCGCGGCCGTCGGGTGGATGTCGACGGCGTCCGGGTCGTCGGTCCACTGCATCGGATCACACTCCGGTTCCGTTCCGCCGACGAGCAGGCCCCCTCCTGTTTCGCCGCGGAAATAGGTCCCCAGATCCATGTCCGCCACCATGGTCCCTCCGTAGCCTTCCGGGGCGGACACGTGCGCTACTTCCTGCCTCATCGGTCGCACACCGACGGTGAAGTCGGAACCCACGCCGGCCAACCGATTCACCGCGCCTGACCACGGACCCGCCGCGTTGACCACGACGGCACAGGGAATGCGGGTGCCGTCCGACAGTCGCACCGACGTCGCGCGCCCACCGGCCTTCTCCACCGCTGTCACCGTGCTGCGGAAGCGGAATTCCGCCCCGCGTGCCGAGGCCGCGGAGGCGAGGTTCACGGCGGCGAGGGCCGGGTCCGAGACGTAACCGGCATCCGGGGTGTACACGCCACCGAGAGAGTGTTTCGCGTCCTCCCAGAATTCCTCGTCGTCAAGCCGCTTGGGCGGCCAATAGCTGCCGGTGTCGATACCGGGAACGCGCTCGGCCAAGGTCGCGCTGTCCCATTCCTCGTAGGGAACACCGATCTCGTCGAACAACGGAAGCCACGACGTACGAGGGGCCGCCTCGACGTCCAGCATGACCAACCCGCTCTTGCGGAACGTGGCGAGGTCGCCGACATCGTGCCCGAGGTGGCCGGCCCAGTCGAGCCAGCCGAAATGCGCCTCCCACGCCGTGGCCACCCCGGCGGTGGTGGAGAAGTTGAACCGGACGATCGCACTCGATGCCGAGGTCGACCCCTGTCCAGGGCCCGCGGCCTGATCGAGCACGATGATCCGATGCCCCGACCGGGCAAGCTCAAGGGCGATCGACGAACCGATCACCCCCGCCCCGACCACGACCACATCGGCACTCTGGCGCTTACCGGGCACGGCAGGTCCTGAGGTAGCTGAGGAACGAGGCCTGCAGGCCGGTCACGTGCGTTTCGCGCAGGACCGCGCTGGTGACGGCTTCGCCGCGTGAGGTGAGGCGGTGCAGGACGGTGGCCGTGTTCTTCGTGAGGTTTTGGTAGATGGGCAGGTCTCCGAGTAGCTCTTGCTCGTTGAGAGTCACGTGAAGCTTGGCGGCAGGCCGGCTGTCGCCCATCTCTTCGAGCTGGGCGAAGATCTGACTGTCTTCACCGGCGACGCCGGGGCTGCCCGCTCCGATGCTCGCGAAGAGCGTGCAGCCGGTGAGCCAGGTGTAGAGGCTGAAAAGACCGCCGTAGGAGTAGCCGAAAAGGCCGTGACCGCTCGTAGCCGTGCCGTAGTCGTGTTCGATCCGCGGGTGCAGTTCCGCGGTGAGGAAACTCAGGAACGCATCGGCATGGGTGTCGCGCAATTCGGCGAGGTAGGCGTCGGATTCCTCGCGGGTCCTCGCGCCCATTTGGACTCCCAGCTCCACGGCATCGATGAGTTCCTTGGCGATGGGCTCGCCGGGCGGCACGAGGTCGCGGTTACGCAGCCGATCCCAGTGCTGTGCTTCCTCACCCGCGTAGCCGACGCTGACTTGGATATAGGGCTGGATCCGCTGCATGGGATCCGCCTGGGTGACGATGAGCGGAGCCGTCAGGCCCACCGCCCAGTTGCCGTCGAGCACATACACGACAGGCGCCTGGGTCGTGGCGGGGTCGTAGCCCGGTGGCGTGGTGACCCAGACCCCGTAGTCATGCCCGCCGCTGGAGCGCATCTCGAAGTAGTCGGTGTCGGTGAGGCAGCCCTGCCACATAGTGCTCATCGAAGGTCCTTCACAACTCGGCCGGCCTTGAGAACGAGGACGGCGTTGGCGGGATCGGCGAACAGCTCCGGGTCTTCGACCGGGTTGCCGTTCCACAACACGAGGTCGGCCTGCGCGCCGGGTGCGATGACACCGACTTGGCCGGACAAGCCGAGGATCTCGGCGTTGGTCTTGGTGGCCGACACGAGAGCTTCCATCGGTGTTTCGAGCTTCGCGCGCAGGCTGAGCTCCTCGCCTCGACGGTGCTGAACCGGTCCGATGAGATCGGAACCCAGCCCGATCCGTACTCCGGCTTCCTTGGCGACAGAGAGCGCCTCGGTCATCCGCTCGCGAACACCCAGTACCCGATCGCGGGTCGATTCGTCGAGGCCGGCGCCGGCGGTGTCGTGCAGCAGTTGCTCGACTACGGCGAACGTGGGCACGAGGGCGACGTCGCGAGTGGCCATCAGGGTGGCCGTGGACTCGTCGAGGTCGGTGCCGTGCTCGACACAACGCACCCCGGCCTCGACCGCGTTCCGGATGCCGTCGTTGTTGTGGGCGTGAACGGTCACGTAGGTGCCCCGCGCCGCTGCTTCCTCGACGGCGACGGCGATCTCCTCGACGGTGAACTGGGTGTCGGTCAGCCGGTCGTGCGCCCCGACCACGCCGCCGGTCACGCAGAGCTTCAGAAAGGAGGCTCCGCGACGGAAGGCTTCGCGCACGTTGTGCCGCAGCTCGTCCGCGTTGCCCGACATCATGGACAAGGCGCACAGCCCCGGAACGTGATGGCTGCTCCACAGCTCAGCAGGTTCCCAGTCGGCCCCGTAGTAGCCGTGCCCGCCGATCTGGCATTGAACCGGTCCGCAGGACAGGACGCGCGGCCCCCTGATCTTGCCCTTGGCGATCGTGGTGACGAGGCCGCCGTCGATCCCGCCCGTGTCCCGAACCGTCGTGAAGCCGGCGTCGAGCGTCGCACCGGCCGTGGCGAAGATGTCCGCGGCGAGCTCGGCGGCACTGATCCGAAACGAGAACTGCGGCTGGATCGGGCTCGACAAGCCCAGGTGAACGTGAGCGTCGATCAGGCCGGGCGTCATCGTCAGCCCCCCGGCATCCAGGCGCTCACCGCGCGCGCCGGAGGTACCAAGCTCGGTGATGCGCCCGTCTTCGATGCTGACGTCAATGTCGCCGGGTTCGCGACCCGACCCGTCGACGACCGTCGCGCCGACCACTTGACACCGTTCCACGAGTCGTTCCCTCCACTGGCGCTGACTGCGATCATGTGTCAGCGGCACGGCGCCGCCAGGCTCTTATCCAATGGATAAACTGTGGGAGTGATCCTGTCAAGCACGGAACGCAAGGGCGAGGCGCACGAGCGTCTCCTAGCTCGACTTCTCGACGCCTTCGGCGAGGACTTGCCCGCCCCCGAGGTGTCGCTTCGTGAGATCGCGGCCAGGGCCGGGACCACCCACGCCCACTTGCGATACCACTTCGGGTCGCTCCCGGGCGTCTTGGCGGCCATGTTGAAGGCACAGCGATCTCGTGACAACGAAGCGCTTCTCGAGGCCGCCCGGCAGGGCACCTTCGACGACTTCGTGCTGGCGATCTGGCGTACATACACTCGCCCCGAGCTGCTGTCACGTGTCCGCGGCTTCTTCCACGTCGCCGGACTCGCCGCGTACAACCCACAGGACTTTCGTGAGTTCATCGACTCCCTCGACGACCTGACCAAGATGCTGGCCTCGCTCGCGGAACGCGAAGGGCTCGGCACCGAGGAAGCGCTGACCATGGCCACCGTCGTCGTCGCCGCGATACGTGGCCTGCTCCTGCAGGAACTGCTGACGCCAGGAGTCCGCTCGGAGGACGCGGTCGCCTTGATCCTGCGCATAAGCAAGGACCACTCCGTGCCACGGACACGCCCGGGGCCATGAGCAGGGCGTCACGCAGGTCGCGGTGGCGCTACTTGGGCGTCGTCGGCCGCCCGTCAGGCAACCGATCCCGACGTCACCCGACCAGATTCAGCCGCCTTCCGGCCCATCCACCGGAACCCGCCCGTCACGAGAGTGGCGCATCAACGGAGTCAAGTGGTCGCGGCCCTCGCGATGCCCTTTCTTCTGACCCGACCGTGCTCTGCGAGCGCTGACCGGCAACCGGCAGTTTTGGCGCGCGGGGGTCACAATCGGGCCGCATTCTGTGACACTTTGACGGGCTGTGTCCCGCAGTGACAGCGCGAGAAGGGAATCTGCTGTGTCCGGAATGCTCAACAGACGCAAGGCGCTCGCTCTCGGTGGAGGTGCCGCGCTCGGCGTCCTGGCCGCCGGTACCGATACTGCTTCCGCCGCGACGGGATGGATCCGGCTGCCGATCGTCACCGCCAACATCGGCCGCGACAACCTCGGGGCGCGCGAGGCCGCGATCGACGCCGTCCGCAACTGCGACTCCCTGGTGCGGCCTCTGGTCGGCTGGCAGGAGATCAACGAAGGCGACACCGGTGAGCCCGCGATGATCGACCACTACTTCGGACCCCTGTACAACAACGCGTTCCTGCGGCACAACACGTCGTTCCGGATCCCGATCTCGATCCCGCAGCCATGGGAGGTGGCGAGCGCGAAGACCACGTATGTACACGGCGGCATCACCGGGGTGACCCCGCCACGCTGGATCAACGAGGTCGTGGTGCGTCACCAGAGCCACCCGACGCTCCAGTTCGCGCTGATCAACTCGCACTACATCGCGAACGCGTACAACGGCGACCAGCGCGCCGACCTGCGCGACGAGTGGAACGAGCACAAGAGAATCCACGCCAGTCGCGTGCTCGCGCACCACAACGTCGGGCGCCTGGTCTTCTGGACCGCGGACACCAACAACCCGAACTACTACAAGGCAACCAGCCTGGCCGCGGAGCGCCGGTGCTTCGGCACCGGGATCGACCGCATCAACTGGCTGGCAGGCAACGGCGTCGTCCAGGAGCAGTTCATCGACACCAAGACCGTGGACATGCGCGTGGACGGGCATGACGCCAGGGTCGCCGTCTTCCAGGTCCGCCTGGCCTGACGGCACGCGCGGGCCGGGCGCCGCCCCGCTCGGCCCGCGCCATGGCATCAGAAAGCGTGAGCGCTCCGCTCCCGAACCGGAGCGGAGTCACGAGTCGGGGTCAGGACAGGAAACCGGCGCGGAAGCCGGCGGCGACCGCTTCGGCGCGGTCGTGGACGCCCAGTTTGCGGAAGATCCGTTTGCAGTGGGTTTTGACGCTGTCTTCGGAGAGTTCGAGATCAGCGCCGATCTGCGTGTTCCTTTTGCCGTGGGCCATACCCCAGAGGACCTGGAGTTCACGTTCGGACAGATGGGGAGATTCGGTATCGGGCAGTGTGGTGCCGCGCCGCCCGGCGACAATGGTCAGCTCGGGGTACAGGCCGTCGTATTGCTGGAGGAATCCGCCGATGCCGGGCACCAGTGCGCTGGTCGCTCCGGCGCAGGTGCCGGACGATCCGAACATGATCACCGAGGCGTCGGGGGCTATCGACAGCAACCGCGCCGCGGCGGCGGGACCGGACCGCTCGCCCGGCCGCACCGCGACGAGCACCACGTCGGCAGGCGACCGGGAGTACCTGCCGATGAGTTCGTTGGCGGTCGCGGCACATTCGACCCGCCCGATTCCCGGCGCGCCCTGCAGCAAGCGCGCGACCCCGTGGCGGGTATTCAGTCGGTCGGCGTAGACCAATATCGCCACCGCGACCGCCGTTTCCGAAGATTCTTCGCCATCGCGCTCGTTTCGGGGATTGAACACGGCCTCCATACCTTGGAAACGAAGGTCCACCCATTCTCTTACGCGGAATGTTCGAAGTTTATGTGGCCGCCCGAGCCCGACACTCATCGTCAGCCAGGTACAGAGCAGGCACATGGCTCGAAAGTTCTTCACCCCAGTACCGCCTCGCCGCATCGCGCGCTACCAGCAACGACGACGTCGAGTTATCAAACCGTAACCGTTCCCCATCGACCGTCTCCGGCCTGGATCAAGACAAGCGGTTGACCACCATTATCCCGATTCACCCGATCGTGCACATATCATCGAGTTTTCCGCATTCCGGCACCGACGGAGAGTGGCTCATTCGAGATCCGGGGACTGTAAGGGGTGGCGGCGACGGGTCCCGTAAGTGGCCATTCCCTATTGCCTGACGAGTCCTTACTGTCAGCCGTTGGGGCAACCGCTTTCGAGCAAGCCGGAAATGGTGGAGTGCGATGGTGTGGCTGCGAACGACCTGCGGTGAAACGGGCTCGGCGCCCGTTTCACGCGGTCTTCGTGGGCGCTCCGTCCTTCGAGTGGGCGAGCAGGGCGAAGCCACACGATGGCGGCAGGCGACATGCCTAGTCGTGGTCTGCCGCGCCGTCCTGCTCGGTACGTTCGTCCTCGCCGGATTCGCCGCCGTGAGCGCCTTCGGGAACTCCACCGCCGCTGCTGATACCGGATGCGACCTGGTCGACGCGCCGACGGCGTGCCAGTCCATGAGCGTCACCGCTCAGATTGCAGGGCCTGCCGAGCCGATCGCGGTGCCGGCGACGAACTCGGTCGCCTCGCTGGTGAACACGACCGTGGCGCGGACCAGCGCCCTTGTCGGCTCCGCCGTGCCGACGTTGGCTCCGGCGATCAAGCAGGTCGGCTCGGCGGTGGAGACGGCCGCCACGCTCACCCGGACCGTCGACACCGTGGTGCGCGATGCCGTCACCACGGTGAGCCGCACGGTCGACACCCCGGTCACAAACGCGCTCAGCGGCACGGTGTCCGCGATCGCGCCCGTCGTTTCCAGCACCGGTCTGCAGCCCGGCGCCACGGCCACGGGCGTCGTCACGATCACGGCAACGGTGACGGTTTCGGCGGACTCGACTCGGTCGTCGGCACCCCGCCCGCAACCCACCCCTGCCGCGACCGCCGCCACGACCACCGCGGCTTCCGCGGCACCGCGGACGACACCGGCGCCGGACCTGCCTGCGACGCCCGCCCCGGTGACTCCGCTCGGCGGCGGCTGCGCGTTCTGCGTGAGCGAGTACCACGCCCTGGACTCGGTCCAGCGGTCGATCGTGACGGCGGCGCCTGCCGGTATCGGCTCGCAGCGCCCGGTCGACCGGCTTCCCCTTGGTTTCCCGGCGGCGCCCATCGGCGCCGTCGGGTCCGGTAACGGCACTTCGTCGGCAGGCTCGGGCGGTGGGCACGCGCACGGCGCGATCGTGCTGCCCGGAAGGGCCGCTCACGACCGGCGGCTCGGCTGCTGGAGTGTCACTCCGGATGACGTCGCTCCGCTGCGCATGCGTGCGCAGCAACCTCCAGTGTCGCCCGACTGACGTGTCGGCTGCGTTCACCGCGTAAGCGATCACAGTGAATCGCTGAGCAAATCCTTTGATCGGTAGCGACAGCAGGACCGTCGAGGTGCAAGCTCGACGGCCGGCTCGCGAACTCATGGGCTGATATCGCGAGTCGGTAGCTCCCGCTGCCACTACCTCCATCAACGGCTGGTGTCCAGGGCTGTCGGCGAACAAACCCGTTTCACAGCAGACACGTCAACCGCCTCGCCGATTTTATCCGTTATCGGCAGGCGCTCATGAACTGGAGCGTAGAAATGAAATTCACCCGTTGGACTCGGCGCCATCGCGCCGACGTCCCCGGTGGAAAGGCCTCCATCGGCCTTTCTCCGGCGAATCCGTTTTCCCGCCGGTCGAACCGCGTAGTGCGCGGCCCGGCCCGCGCGGCCGCGATATCGGTCACCGCGACCTTCGCACTGGTCGGTCTGGCCGCCAACGCCGCCGCTGCCTCATTGCCGGGCCTGGATGGCCTTGGCCTTTCCGGAACGGACACCACCTCACTGTTCGCGAGCTCTCAGCCCAGCTCGCCGGTGAGTGCTTCCGGAACCAGCGGCACCAGCGGCACCCACAGCCAGCCCTCGACCAGCCTGTTGCCCTCGACGACCTCGTCCGGCGGGGACCTCCCGACCGCGCAGATCCCGACCGTGGGCAAGTTCCTCAGCGGCGACGTGCTCAGCGGTGGCATCTTCACCGGTGGCCTGTTCGGTGGCGAGACGAAGCAGACGTCCGTCGACCCGAACCAGTCCGGCGGTGCCCACTCGACCGGGGACACCTCCCATGAGGGCGGCGGCGACGCGTGCGACTTCTTCCTGCAGCACATGTGGAAGAACGAGGACGGGATCCCGCTGCTGGGCAGCAACTCCCACGCCCTGACCTACCACACGGACCCGGCGTACAAGAACCTGATCCTGTCCATGGCCAGCGGCGCGATCGGGAACTCGCACATGCCGGTCATCGACGCCTACGGCGGACCGCTGGGCTGGATCCCGATCTTCAACCCCTCGCACGTGCGGGGCCACGGCACCGACTACCTCACGATGGCGACCGGATGCGGCGGCATGGGCCTGCCCATCGACACCAAGACCATGGCCATCGACATGTCCCGGCTGCCGACGCCGGACAAGGTGGCCAACTTCGTCCAGAAGGGAATGCCGAGCATTCCCGACCCGGCGAAGGTCCTGGCGCCGGACTACCTCTACAACACCCTCCAGGTCGCCGAGATCATGAACCGGCTCGGACCCGACACGGTGTTCACCCCGGACGAGTACCTGTCCTTCGCGGGCAACAACTTCGACGCCATGCGCCTGCTGTGGCAGACCGCGTTCGACAAGATGAGCAGCGGTGACCCGGCCGCGATGCTGGACGTCCTGAAGATCACCGACAACATCCAGACGCTCCAGTCGCTCGGCCTGCCGGGCCTGCCCGGCTCGAGCGGCGACACCCTCACCAGCGGCCTCCCGACCGGTGGCCTGCCGCTCATCGGAGGCGCGCTCGGTGGTTCGCCGACCGCCCCCGGCGCCCCGGGGTCGTCTCCGATGCAACCGGGCGTCCCGGCCATCGGCGGCACGCCGATCTCGGGCGAGGGTCCGACCATCCCGGCCGGCTCGCCGGTCTCGGGTTCGGTCACCTTCACCAACAAGGGCACCGAGCCGATCACCAACCTGAGCGGTTCGTTCCCCGGCGGCACCGTCACCCCGTCCGCGACCTCGGTCGCACCGGGCGGCACCGTCACCTACACGTTCACGGCACCGGCGAAGCCGGGCTCGCAGAGCGCGAAGCTGACGATCACCGGCACCAAGCCTGACGGCACGACCGTCAGCTCGGAGACGACGATCCGCTACGTCGGCACACCTGCTCCCGGCACACCTGCTCCGGGTACGCCCGCGCCGGGTCTTCCGGGGCTGCCTCTTCCGGGTCTGCCGAGCCTGCCCCTGCCGGGTACCCCCGGTGAGCCCGGTACGCCGACCCAGCCCGGTCTTCCCGGACTGCCCGGCCTGCCGGACCTCGGTGGACTCTTGGGCCCCGTGACCGGACTGCTGGGCAACCCGCAGCCGACCCCGGCCCCGATTCCGCAGCCGAGCCCGGTTCCGCACCCGACACCGCAGCCGACCCCGGTTCCGCAGCCGACTCCGGTTCCAGTCCCGGTTCCGCAGCCGCAGCCGCAGCCGACCCCGGTTCCGGTCCCGGTCCCGCAGCCCCAGCCGCAGCCGACTCCGGTTCCTGTTCCGGTCCCGCAGCCGCAACCGCAGCCGCAGCCGCAGCCGCAGCCGTCGGCGAGTATCTCCGTCGGCACTCCGCTGGTGAACGGGAAGGCCGCGGGGACCGCCCCCGGGCCGAACGTTCCGTCGGGTAGCACGGTCACCATCACGGTTCCGGTGACCAACAACGGCACCGTCCCGGTGTCCGGGCTGGGTGGCAACACCTCGCTCGGCACGTTGAACTGCGGCTCGGGCCAGTTGGCGCCGGGCAGCACCACCCGCTGCACGGTCACCACGACCGCGCGGCCGGGCTCGAACACCGCGCAGTTCAACTTCACCGTGTCGGGTCCGAACGGCACCCAGCAGAGCAAGAGCTGCCGGGTCTTCTACACCGGTACGCCCGCGGGCACCGGCAAGCTGACCATCACCGGCAACCCCACGGTCAACGGCGCCGTGGTCGGACCGAACTCGACCGCGACCGTCCAGGCCGGCAGCAAGTCGACCATCAAGGTGCGGATGACCAACACCGGCACCGCGCCGATCACCAACCTGCGGGGCACCTCGCAGAACGGCCAGGTCGGCTGCGCCGCCACGACGCTCGCCCCGGGTGCCGGTACCCAGTGCACGATCACGTTCACCGCGAGCCCCGGCACCAAGACGGTGAAGGCGACCTTCACCGGTAAGGACGCCGCCGGCAACACCTCGACCGCCGGGTTCTCGCTGAACTACACCACCACCGGTGTGTGCACGTGCGACCCGGCCACAGCGACCGCCACGACCGGATCGGTCACGTCGGCCACGTCCACCAAGTCGGCCGTGTCGACCAAGTCGGCTGTGTCGGCGAAGGCGACCAAGTCGACCGCCACGACCGGATCGACCACGTCGACCGGATCCGCCACGTCGACCACATCGACCGGATCGGCGTCGTCGACCGGATCGACCACGTCGCCGCTGTCCGCGGTCACCGGCACGCACTGACAGGTACTGGCTGACGACAACCGGACACCGCCCAGATCACTGATCAACCAGCAGAGCTTGGAAAGGTTTCTCATGCGTACCTGGGTAAAACGGTCCATCCAGGCCGGGTTACTCGCAGGTGGCTTGATGCTCCTCGGCGTGGGTGTGGCCCACGCCGAGGAGGCCACCGGGCCTTCGCGAACAAGTAACCAGGCGACCGACACAACCGCGGGCACCAGCCCGCTGGCACCCGTGACGTCGCTGGTGTCGGGACTCGTGCAGCCGCGGCAGGCGGCATCGACAGGCACGACCTCGGCATCCGCGTCGACACCCACCACAACGGCGACAACGACCGGCACCGGCTCGACCAGCAGTGAATCGGCCACTCGATCGGTTTCGCCCGTGACGCGAGTCCTCGATCCGGTCAGCACCGCGCCGGCCACTCGATCCGGCTCGTCCAGTCCGGTATCCGCGATCACCTCGTCAGTCGCCGGGGAACCCGCGCGAAACGGAGCCACGGACGACGTCAGGACGCTGCCGGCACCGGCAGAGGCGACGACCACCGGCGCTGACAGCACAGCCAGTGCGACAACCACCGGCCCGGCCACGTCGACCCCGGCAGACACCGGCGGCGACACCGGGTGTTCGTGCCACCTGACCATGGGCACCCCCACGGTCGACGGCACCAACGCCGGATCACCGCACGACGCCGTACCGGTCACCGCCGGCCAGCCGGCAACCGTGACCGTCCCGGTCACCAACACCGGCACCAGCACCGTCGACAACGTCACCAGCACCAGCCCCAGCGGTGCGATGACCTGTTACGACAGCACGCTGACCGCCAGTGAAAGCACCCTGTGCACCGGGCCGTTCACACCGACCGCGGACACCACCGCGGCACCGGTCACGGTCACCGGCACCACGGCCAACGGCGAGCAGGCCAGCACCACCGGCACCGCATATGTCGCCCCCGCCACCAGCCCGGCACCCGCACCGGCTCCGCCGGGCACCGGCGGCGACACCGGGTGCTCGTGCCACCTGACCATGGGCACCCCCACGGTCAACGGCACCAACGCCGGATCACCGCACGACGCCGTACCGGTCACCGCCGACCAGCCGGCAACGGTGACCGTGCCGGTGACCAATACCGGCAACGACACCATCGGCAACGTCACCAGCACCACCCCCAATGGTGCCCTGACGTGCGGTGAGAGCACGCTGGCCGCCAGTGAAAGCACCACGTGCACCGGAACGATCACACCGACCGCGGACACCACCACGGCACCGGTCACGGTCACCGGCACCACGGCCAACGGCGAGCAAGCCAGCACCACCGGCACCGCACACCTCGCCCCCGCCACCAGCCCGGCACCCGCACCCGCACCGGCACCCATTCCGGCGCCGGCGCCAGGCACCGGTGACCCGCACGGTGGTTCCGGGAACCCACCCGGAACCCACCCGGGTTCACCGTCCGGTGGCAGCACCGGCGGAACCGGTGGCACCGCAGGGCAGCCGGCCGGTCACCAGACCGGCGGCACCGCGGGTGCCGGTCATGGAGCGGTCATGGTGGGTAACGGCCACGGCGGTCCGACTTCGTGGACGGCCGGCACCGCCCACGAAGCCGGAACGCACAGCGGTTCGGCCGAAGCGGCCACCCACGGGTCCGCGGGCGAGCATGTCGACGCCGGGTACCCGGTGCCGGCAGGCGCGGTCGAGGCCGGCGGTGGCGGCACCGCAGATGACCAGCAGCGCGTCGCCGGCGGAATCATCGGCGGCGCACTGGCACTCCTGGTGATCGCCCTTCTCCTGGTGACGGCGGTATCCGCGCGCCGTCGTCACCTCCGCTAGGGGGAAAGGGGGAACGGTGTGGTGTGGCCATGCCCCGGCCACACCACACCACCCTCCCGATTCGACGACTGGAGTGGGCCATGGCCGTGGACGAAGACGTCGAAACCATCCGGACCAGGCTCCTCCTGCTCGCGCTGGTCGGCCTGTCCTGGATGCTGGCGGCCGTCACGATCCTGCCCGGCGACACCCGCTTCGCCGTGGTGAGCGCATCCCTCCTGATCATCACCGCGGTCGGCTGGGAGACACTCCACCAGGCCGGACGGCACCTGCGCCGGAACAATGACCAGGCGCGCCTCACTTCCGGCACGATCACCGCCGCCGTGGCCGCCACCGCGGCGTTAGGGCTGGTGATCAGCCTGACCGCGGACACGACGCCACCGGCCGCGCCGGCCGCCGCGCCTGGTACGACGCACCCCGCTCCAGCCTCACGGCCGCCGACCCGGCCGGTCGTCGACCCCACGGTCCGGGCCACCCCGACCGCGGTGCACATCCCCCGGCTCGACGCCCACTCGTCACTGATCAAACTCGGCCTCGACGCGAACCAGCGCATGCAAACCCCGTCGGTCGCCACCCCGATGCAGGCAGGCTGGTACGAACCCGGACCGGCACCAGGCCAGACCGGGCCCGCGGTGATCGTCGGTCACGTCGACGGCGCGACCCAGCCCGGCATCTTCCACCGGCTCCACGAACTCGCGCCGGGCGACCGCGTCACCGTCGAACGCGCGGACAGCACCACCGTCACCTTCGTGGTCCGCCGAACTCTCCACGCCCCCAAGGACCGCTTCCCCACCAAGGAGGTCTACGGCCGCACACCCGGCCCGGAACTGCGGCTGATCACCTGCGGCGGCCCCTTCGACAGAGCCGCGCGCTCCTACCGTCACAACGTCATCGTCTTCGCCCAACTCGAAGGAGAGAACAACGGCCCCGCCCCAGGGCACCACCCGGACACCAGGCAGGCCGGGGCCATCTCGTCGCGCCCGGACTGAGGTAGCCCGTGTGAGGGAGCGGACGGGCGACCGCACCGTCGCTTGCAGGCAGTTTGATCTCGCCATCAAACCGTTACCCCGGTCGGGCTAACGGCGTCGTATCTTTCGGACCAACAACTCTGACGGTTACCACGTAACGGAAGAGGGCAGAAAAAAGTCTCGCATCTTTCCCGCGGCCGGCGCGGTCACGGAACCCCCCAAAGGTGCGAGCAAGGCGAGATCGGCATTCGCCAAGGCGCGTCATTGGCGCAGGGCCCGGATTTTCCACCGGGACAGCGCGACATCGTGAAAATTTCGCTTGCCGGGCAAGGTGAACGATACCCACCGTCCGATATGGACACGTGAGCGCGTGGCACTCCGCGTCCCATCGGCGGGGATCGTCGCACCTGCCGGCTTCGCCTTCGACGGTCGAGGTCGTTCCGTCGACGGAACAGTCCGGGAGAACGTGGCGATGAATGCTGTCATAAGCGAACTGTCCACAGTAGATCGGAAGATCGAGTCCGAGCGCGGGTATCTGTGTTTTCCTCCTGCGGGAGGGACGGTTCTCGGCTTGCGCGGGCTGGCTCGCGCCTCATCCTGGTCCGAGGTCTGGGCGGTGGAGTATCCCGGACACGGTGAGCGTCTCGCGCAGCCGCTTGCCGAGTCACTCGAAGACCTTGCCGAAGAGATCGCGCTGGAGTCCTTCGACCGCTTCGAAGCCGAAGGACTTTCGCGGATCGAGCTGATCGGGTTCAGCATGGGCGCGTTCGTCGCGCTCGAGGTGGCCCTGCGTCTTCAGGCCCGTCGACGAACCGCACCGGCGGCCTTGGTGGTCGTGGGCGTATGTGCGCCGCAGCGACGCGTACCCGGGAGATACACGAACTCCGCCGACGCCGGGATCGGCCATCACCACTCCCCCGAACTCCGGGAGTACGCCTTGGAGCTGTTGCTCGCCGATCTGCGGTTGATCAGCGCCTACTCCGGCCCGGCGCCGGGAACGCTGTCCTGTCCGATCATCGCGATCCGGGGCGAGGACGACCCGGCCTTCGCGACCGGCGCCGATTCGCTTCGCGCGTGGCGGGTGTGGACGTCCGGATGGTTCACCGACTGTGTCGTGCCAGGGGGTCACCTCGGGGTACTCGCGCCGGGCAGGGAAGCCGCCTTCTGGAGTTTGATCCGACGCGTCCGATTCGGTATGGAGCCGTGCGATGAGTGACCCGGCACCGTCCCTTGTGCACGGCACACGACGGCGGCTTCCCGACGTCACCTGGTGCGATCTGTTCGAGTACCGGGCCCGGCGGACGCCTGGCCGGAGCTGTCTGGTCGCCGACGAGGTCGCCTGGACGTTCCATGAACTCGACCTCTGGGGCGATCGGCTCGCCAAGGCTCTGCGTGACGCGGGTGCGTTGCCGGGAACAGTAGTGGCCTGCGCGATGACGAGATCCGTACGAGCCGTGCTGGGCGTCCTCGCGACAGCGAAAGCGGGCGCGGTCCACCTTCCGATCGACCCCGCCCTGCCCGCCGCACGCGTCGACGCGATCCTCGCCGACGCCCGCCCCGCCGTCGTGCTGACGGACGTCGTGGGTCTCGCGGAGCGGGCTGACGTGGTGTTGTCCACAGAGGACTGGAAGGCGGAGCTCGCCGAGCATGACGGGCACCGGTTGCCCAGGGACGTCGACGGTCCGGCCTACCTCATCTACACCTCCGGCTCGACGGGTCTGCCCAAAGGCGTCCTGGTGGGACACCGGAGCCTGGTCAACCTGTACGGCGAACTCGCCGGCCGGTTCTTCCCCGCGGACCGCGCCCCGCAGCGGGTGGCGCACGGTCTGCCGCTGGTCTTCGACGCGTCGTGGAACCCGTTGTCGTGGCTGGCGGGAGGGCACGAACTGCATCTGCTCCCCGATTCCGTCCGCACGGATCCAGGCTCCTATGTGGACTTTGTGCGGGAACACCGGTTGTCCGTCGTGGAAGCGGTACCCGCGCAGATGTCGGCGCTGCTGGAAGCCGGGTTGCTCGACGGGCCGGCTCGTCCGCGGATGCTGCTGATGGGCGGCGAGGCCATTGGGCAAGACCTCTGGTCACATCTGCGTGGCGCGACGGAGGTGACCGCGGTGAACCTCTACGGCCCGACTGAGTGCACGGTGTTCACCACATCCTGTGGTCTCGGTGACCGCGCGACGCCGTCGATCGGGCGGCCCATCGGCAACACCACCGCCCAAGTCGTCGACGAGGACCTGCGGCCGGTGCCGGTCGGGGAACCCGGCGAACTCCTGATCAGCGGTTCCTGCCTCGCGCTGGGCTACCTCGGGCGGCCGGAGCTGACCGCGGACCGGTTCGTCACCACGGGAGAACGCCGGTACCGGACCGGCGACCGGTGCCGTCTCGCGGCCGACGGTCACCTCGAATGGCTGGGCAGGCTGGACGATCAGGTCAAGATCCGGGGCCATCGGGTCGAGCCGGGTGAGGTGGAGCAGGCACTGCTCGCCTCGCCAGGGGTCCAGCAGGCCGCGGTCCGGGTCGAAGGCGCCGAGCCGCGACTGGTCGCCTACGTCGTGCTCGCCACGGGAACCGCCGCGCGGTTGCGGGAACGGCTTCGCGCGGTGCTGCCGGCGTATCTGCTGCCCTCCGCCGTGATCCCGCTCGACGCCATGCCCCTCGGGCCGACCGGGAAGATCGACCGGGCCGCCCTCGCTCCACCCGTCCCCGTACGGCGGACGGTCGTGCTGACGTCCACCCAGAAGCTCGTCGCCGCCGCGTTCCGTGTCCAGCTGGAGGTTCCGGCGGTCGACGCGGACAGCGACTTCTTCGACCTCGGTGGGCACAGTCTCTCCGCCGCGGCGCTCGCCGCGCGGTTACGGGCGCAGGGTGTGCCGTGTTCGCTGCGGGACGTCCTGCTGCGCCGCACGGTGGCCCGGCTCGCCGAACTCGTTCCCACCACAGAGAAAGGAGTGACGCCGTGATGGACGACTACGACGTGATCGTCGTGGGTGGCGGTCCGGGTGGTTCCACCGCCGCCGGCCTCATCGCCGCGGAAGGTCACCGGGTGCTGCTGCTGGACAAGGACCGCTTCCCGCGCTACCAGATCGGGGAATCCCTGCTGCCCGCCACGATCCACGGGATCTGCGCGATGCTCGGGGTCCGCGACGAGATCGAACGGGCCGGATTCGTCCGCAAACGGGGCGGCACCTTCAAATGGGGCACCGGCGCCGAACCGTGGACGTTCTCCTTCGCCGCCTCCGACCGCATGGCCGGGCCCACGTCGTACGCCTACCAGGTCGAGCGCACCCGGTTCGACGCGCTTCTGCTCGACGGAGCCCGCCGGCTCGGCGCCGAGATCCGGCAAGGACATCGGGCACTCGGCACGCTTCAGGCGGGCGAGCGGATCGGCGGCGTCCGCTACCTCGACGACGCCGGGCACGAACGGCGGGCGACGGCCAGGTTCGTCGTCGACGCCTCGGGGCACGGCAGCAGGATCCACCACGACGTCGGCGGCACCCGGGAGTACTCGCCGCATTTCCGGAACCTGGCGCTGTTCGGCTACTTCGAGGGCGGCCGCCGGATGCCCTCGCCCGACACCGGGAACATCCTGTGCGTCTCTTTCCCGGACGGCTGGTTCTGGTACATCCCGCTGTCGGACACCTTGACCAGCGTCGGAGCCGTCGTCAAACACGAATCGGCGGACCGCGTCCAGGGTGATCCGGATGTGGCCTACTCGGCGCTGATCGAGGATTGCCCGCTCATCAAGGACTTCCTCCACGACGCGCACCGCGCGACCGAACCACCCTACGACCGCCTCCGCGTACGCAAGGACTACTCCTACGACCGGACCGTCCTGTGGTCCCCTGGCATGGTGCTCGTCGGAGACGCCGCCTGCTTCATCGACCCGGTGTTCTCCTCGGGTGTGCACCTGGCCACCTACAGCGCGTTGCTGGCCGCCCGGTCGATCAACAGCACCCTCGCGGGATTCGCGGACGAGAAGCGGTGCTTCGCCGAGTTCGAAGCCCGCTACCGCCGGGAATTCGGACTGTTCCGGGATTTCCTCGTCACCTTCTACCGACTGGACTCCGACGAGGACGACTACTTCCGGCAGGCGCGACGGCTGACCGGCCATCACGGGACCGCCGACGAGGCTTTCGCCGGCCTCGTCGGCGGAGTGTCCTCACCGGACTTCTCCCGCGCGATGTTCGGCGACGTGCTCGCCGAAGGCGTGCAACTGCAGTTACGCGGCCTGCTCGGCGAAGCCGCGGACGATGAGACGCCGATGTTCCCCGGCGGGCTCGTCCCCACCGCGGACGGCAGGCGGTGGCGGGTGCCCGATGCCTGATCTGGCCGTTCTGCTCGCCGCGCTCGCCGCTCTGCTGGCTCTGGCCCGCTGCTTCGGATGGGCGTTCACCCGGGCCGGACAGCCCGCCGTCCTCGGGGAGATCACCTGCGGGCTCGTCGTCGGCCTCGCCCTGCAAACCGGACCGGGCCTCCCTTCCGGAGTCGACACAACGCTGGACGCGCTCGCCCAACTCGGCCTGATCCTCTTCCTGTTCGGGGTCGGCGCCCGGCTCGCGCCGTCGATGACCGCGGCACGGATCACGGCGGCGTTCGTCCCCGCGCTCGGCGCGACCGTCGTCCCGGTCGTCCTCGGCGCGCTGCTGGCGTTCTGGCTGGCCACCCGCCACGCTCCGGCCGGGACCACCCCGTTCGTCCTGTTCGCCGCCGCGGCCATGGCGGTGACCGCCTTTCCCGTGCTGGCACGGATTCTGGCCGAACGGCGGATGCTGGACGACGACCGCGGCCGCTGCGCGCTCACCGCCGCGGCGCTCACCGACGCCACCGCATGGGCGGCACTCGCCGTCGTCGCCTCCGTCCACAGTGGAACGCAGGTCTGGACGCTTCTGGCGGCGTTCCCGTTCCTGCTGGGCCTGCTCGTCCTCGCCCGGCCGTGGTTCGGCCGGGCGGTGGATCGCCTGTCCGGCCCGACGGCGGTCGCGACCATGGTCGCTCTCGCCTGCTCCGGGGCCGCGATGACCGACGCCCTCGGCCTGCACGCCGCGATCGGCGCGTTCCTGGTCGGCGTGGCCGCCGGACGGCCCGCGTCCCGGCACGACCCCGTCGCGCTGATCACGCCTCTCGCGTCCCTGCTGGTCCCGCTGTACTTCGTCCTCATCGGACGGAAGGTCGACCTCGGCGAGCTCGACGGCGCCCTGGTGACCGAAACCCTCGCGATCATCGCGGTCGCCGTCGTCGCGAAAGGCGGCGGCGCCTACCTCGGTGCCCGGCTCGCCGGACAGCCTCCGCGTCCGGCGGCGGTGTTCGCGACCCTGATGAACACCCGCGGCGTCACCGAACTCGTCTTCCTCAGCATCGGGCTCGGTCTCGGCGTCATCGACAGCGCCTTCTACACCGCGATGGTCGCCATGGCCCTCGTGACGACGGCCATGACCGGCCCGCTCCTCAACCACCTAGAACGGAACAAGGTGACCCGAGATGCCTGACCACCCGGCGGAACCCTGGCGGATCAAGATGGTCGAACCGATCCGCACCACCACCCGCGAACACCGCGAACGAGCACTCCGGGCGGCCGGCTGGAATCCCTGCCTGCTCCGCTCCGACGACGTCTACATCGACCTGTTCACCGACTCCGGCACCAGCGCGATGTCCGACCGGCAGTGGTCTGCGCTCATGCGCGGCGACGAAGCCTATGCCGGCGCACGCAGCTTCTACCTCTTCGAACAGGCCGTCCGCAGCCATTACGGCTACGAACACGTCATCCCCGTCCACCAAGGCCGCGGCGGCGAGAACATCCTCTCCCGCTGTCTCATCCGCCCGGGCAGCCACATTCCCGGCAACATGTACTTCCCCAGCACCCGCGCGCATCAGGAACTCAACGGCGCCACCTTCCACGACGTCATCATCGACGAAGCACACGACGCCCGTGACGAACATCCGTTCAAGGGCAACGTCGACCTCGTCAAGCTGCAGGCCGTCATCGCCGAACACGGCGCCGCCATCCCCTACGTCTCGCTCGCCGCCACCGTGAACATGGCGGGCGGCCAGCCGATCAGCGTCGCCAACCTCACCGCCGCCTGCGACCTCGCCCACGCCCACGGGATCCCCGTCTTCCTCGACACCGCCCGCGCCGTCGAGAACGCGTGGTTCGTCAAACAACGCGAACCCGGCTGGGCGCACCACTCGATCGCGGACATCCTCCTCGCGCTGTGCGCTCCCACCGACGGCGCCGTCATGTCGGCCAAAAAGGACTGTCTCGCCAACATCGGCGGCTGGATCGCCCTTCGCGATCCCGATCTCACCGAACAGGCACGAGGGCTCGTCCTGCTTTTCGAAGGCCTCCACACCTACGGCGGCATGGCAGGCCGGGACATGGAAGCCATCGCCCAAGGCATCACGGAATCCGTCGACGAACACCACATCCGCGCCCGCGTCGCCCAGATCGAATACCTCGGCCACCGGCTCGACACGGCGGGCGTCCCGATCGTCCATCCCGTCGGCGGGCACTGCGTCTGCGTCGACGCCACCGCCGTCCTCGCCCACCTCCCCCGCACCGAACTCCCCGGCCAGACCCTCGCCGCCGCCGTCTACCTCGAAGGCGGCGTCCGCGGCGTGGAACGCGGCACCGTCTCGGCCGGACGCGATCCCGCCACCGGCGAAAACCGCTACCCACCCCTGGAATTCCTCCGGCTCGCCATCCCCCGCCGCGTCTACACCCAAAGCCATATCGACCACGTCGCCGACAGTCTCATCCGCGTCCACAAGAACCGCCACGACATCACACACGGTCTTGCCTTCAGCCATGAACCACCCCACCTGCGCTTCTTCCAAGCCCGCTTCGCCCCGACCGGTGGTGACGGCATCTACGCCGTGGGGGTCGGGTAAGTCTCGCGCCATGTTGATCGCGAGGGCAGGGAGCGATATCCCGTCAGGCGCGTCGCGCTTCTCGCGTGGCTCCGCCGCCGACATCACCACACCGCGGAGCGTCGTCCGCCGCGCCCTGGGCGCTGAGGAGGTCGGCGTACTCGGCGAGGTCGAGGTGGGCGAGGAACTTCCCGCGCGAACGCGAGCGCGTTCCCAGTCGAGCGAATTTTTCGAAATCAGCGCGGGCGTCGGCTTCCCGGCCCAGCCCCGCGTGCGCCCGCACCCGGAGCCGCAACCGGGACGGCAAGCCACTGGGGGCCTCCGCGGGTTTCTCGCCGTTCCGGCGCGCGGCGTCGGCGAGTTCCTCGGCGAGCGCGAGAGCCCCGGCGTGGTCTCCGATCCTGAGGCGAAGGTTCGCGAGACGCGAGCGGGCGTGCTCGTGCTTGCTGCTTGGCGGCTCGGCACGTGTTGTTCAGGATGGCGCCGAGCAGGTCCCGTCGCACAGGATCGTCGGCCGCCCCAGCCCGCGCGATCGCCGGCGCGGCGGCGAGATCGGCCGCCACGCGCTGTGCGGCGCATCGAACTCCGTCACCGCGCTCAACGTCACCTCAGTTCTCCCGGCCCCGCGAGGCGCGACGACACGAGAATGCCCGGCGGTGTGGTGGGGGGTGCCCATAGAACATTTCTCGTCCTATGGGCACCCGTCATCACACCCGTCGGGTCGCTACCAGGCCTTCCCGAACTTGAGCCGGAACTCGGAATCCTCCTCGGTGGGCTTGTCCGCACCCTTGATCCTCGCCTTCGGCTTGCCCGCCTTCTTGCGTTTGGCGGCGCGTGTCTCAGGATCCCAAGGGTTCTCGAGCAGGCGTTCGCCGTCGGGCTCCTTCGCCGGTTCGTCCGTCACTGCGCGGCCGCGGGTTCCTTCGGCACCGGCTTGACCCCCCAGAGTTCGGGGTTCCCGGCCGCCTCGGCCATCTCCTTGACGTCACTGAAGTCGTTCGCCTGCCGGGCGAGGAACACGCCCATCTGGCGCAGGTCGCCCATCTTGCGGACGGAGGCCTCGACCAGATCGCTGACGTTCTGGACGAAACCGTTGAGCAGGCGGATGACGTTCCCGGCCTCGCCGAACGGATTGATGAGGTCTTCGAGGAAGTTCGCCGAGGCCTCGGCGATCTGATTGGCGCACTCGCTGATGAAAGCGATCGCGTCGCCGTAGGTCTCGTAGACGATGTCGATGCAGCTCTCCATCGTCCCGGCGATCTCGTTGAACACACCTTCGTTGCGAGAGATGCGCTTCGTGGCGTTGATCGCGTAGGTGTTGTACGAGTCGTACCCGCCGCCCTGCCAGTACGCGGCGAGGTTGTTGCGCGAGTCGTCGATCGCGGTCTCCGAGTCGACCATGTACCAGGCCTGGCCCCACCACACGGCCAGTTCCTCCATCCGGTCGGCGTTGCCGAAGAGGAGATCCCGGATCATGAACAGGGTGTCGAGGGCACCCTTGTGCTCGTGCTCTTCGGCCTTCTGCTGGACCTTGTTGGCCGCGTTCTCAGGCCACTCGGCCTTCTGGCGTGTCGCCATGCTCTGTGCTGTTCCTTAGGTTTCGGGTGAGTGCCGGGCCTAGAAGCGACTGTCCGCGGCGTCGTCGTCGCCGCCCATGTATCCGAACTTCTCGTAGTACTCGGCGTCGCGGTTCTCGTACTCCTTGGCGACCTTGTCCAGGTTGTCGCGGACCTCGTCGATCTGCTCGATCCCGATCCGAGCGGTCTTCAGGATGGTCTCGCGGGCGACGTTGTAGTCCGTGGGGAAACCGGTCTTCATCCCGAGCAGCCCCATGTCGGTGGGGGCCATGGCCGCGTAGTCGCTGCCGCGGTCGACGAACTCCCGCCAGGCGTCCCCGGTGGTCACCCACGCGTCGGTGTTCTTGCGGAGGGCGTCCGGTACGACGTAGTAGCCGGTGCCTTCGATACGAGCCAAGGTCGTTCTCCGTTCGGTGATCAGCGGGGGCGCGAGGCGGTGAGGGCTTGCTGCCGGAGTTCGTGCGCGTGCTCTTCGGCGGCGACGATCGCCTCCAGCAGGTTTTCGCTCAAGGTCTGGGCCGTGGTGTAGGGGAGGTTTTCGAGGTCGATTTCGATGCGTTCCAACCGGCCGGTCCCGGAGACCTCGACGACGCCGAGTTCGTCGGGGATGTCGACCTCGATGGTCTGCTCCCTGGCGTTCGCGAGCGCCGTCGTGCGCGCGGCGTCGCGTTCCTCGATCTCGCTGACCAGGTTCTCCAGCCTGCGCCTGCGGCTCACGCGCGCACCCCTGGGAGGATTCCTTCGGCCTTCTCACGGCCCGCCGCGCCGGCCGCGGCCCGTGCGGCGGCGATGGCTTCGATCGTGTCCGGGCCGATGTTCTGCGGGTAGGCCTGACGCAGCGCCTCGGCGCTCACGTCGAGGTCGGTCAGCCGTCCGTTGCCGTCCACCTCGGCCTCGACGAGGCCGCTGGCCGAACGACCGGCGAAACGTTCTTCGGCCTGCTCGGCGGCCAGACGTTCGAATTCCGCGGCCTTGGCCTCCCAAACGGCCATTTCCGCGGCCGTGGGCGGAGCCCAGTCGTATCCGTTCATACCGCGCATGTAAGCATCGTTGACTTTGCCGATGCGGACGTTTCGGCGCAAAAGCCATTGTGACCTGGGTCACCATCGCCACCTGGCGCGACCGATGTTCTTGTCGGTGCGGCCGAATACGATGCCGCTCCCGCGGACAACCAGGAGGACAGATGACAGGTCGCGCCGACGTCGACGCGCTGCTGCGCATCATGCCCAACGATCACGGTGCCGACGAACGCGTCGACTGGGCGGCGGTCGAGGCACACCTGGGTACCGCCCTGCCCAGCGATTACCAGGCCTTCATGGCTGCCTACGGCGGCGGAACCGTCGAAAATCTGGTCGTCCTTCCGCCTCTGTCCACAGGCGACGGCTGGTCGGGATCGATCTCCGAGCACACCGAGCAGTTGCGCGATCTGTGGGACATCGCGGGAGACGTTCCCGGCCTCCCGCCGGGCGCGCACCGGGCGCTGCCCTGGGGAACCGGATGCAACGGCGACGAACTGGGTTGGCTGATGACCGACACGGACCCGGATCTGTGGCCGGTGGTGGTCTGGCGCCGTCACGAATCACCGGCTTGGGCCCTGTTCGAATGCGGCATGGCCGCGTTCATCCGCGGGCTCATGACCGCCGATTTCGACGAGTGCCCACTCAGCGATCTGTCACTGTGGGGACGAGCCGGCTCCTTCGTCCACCACCGAGAGCAACAACGGCGATTCCAAGCGGGCCTGGACCCCATGACAGGCGAGCCCGATCCCTACGCCGACATGTTCGCTTGAACGGACATCGGTCTCCATCGCGTCCGAGGTCCTACGGATACCGGCTCGTACGCCCGGCTCGACAGGCCGAACGGACCGCCGATAGGCCGTATGGGCGCATCGACCGGCAGTTTCCGCGCTTTCCGTCGCGTTGGCGACCGGTGTCACATAGTTTGCAACCGGCGCACTTGTCCGTCCACAAGTAACCGGGGAGAGCAACCGGTCGCCCCTGCGAATCGTGCTAGGCATCGCAGCGGCAGGGCTTGCCGCTTCGGACCGTGGGTGGCCGGGTGCTCCTTCTGACCGACACCACTCTCCTTGCCCAGTAAGGGATTCAGCATGCGCAAGTGGACGACCAGATTACTCGTGGCGGGCGTGCTCGCCGCGACCGCCACGACCACCGTCATGGCGGTGAACACGGCCGGCGCGACCGACGGCGTCTCGACCGCGGCCGCCGAGTCGACGTTCCCGCTCGCCGACCCGGACACCGTCCAGGCGAAGGACGGCAAGTACGTCACTTATGGCACCACGGTCGGCGCCGGTGTCGGCGCCCGGTGCGGCGTGACCGGCAAACTGTTCGTACCGGTGCTCGTGCACGGCTCCGGGAACACCGTCGGCGTGGGCACCTGCGCGTCGGCCGACGCCCTGCCCAACGGACCGGGTAGCTGGGCCGAGGGCAACGTCTGGGCGCCGGGCGTCGTCCGCTTCGGCGACACCTACTTCATGTACTACACCGCGTCCAAGCGGGGCAGCGGCCAGAAATGCCTCGGCCGCGCCGTCTCGGGCAGCGCACGGGGGCCGTTCACCAACCCCGTCGAGTGGGCGTGCCCCGGCAACGGCCGCTGGGCCATCGACGCGAACCCGTTCGTCTCGGGCAGCACCATGTACGTCGCCTACCGGGACGACGCGATCACCTCGTACCCGGAGACCGGCATCTCGATCGTGCGCACCCATTCCAACGGCATGGCGGACTGGGCTACCCGCCGCGACGCGTTGAAGAGCACCGACATCGGCTGGGAGACCATCCGGATGAGCGGCGGCACCCACGTGATCGAGAACCCGTCGATGTTCAAATCCGCCGACGGTTACTGGTACCTGGCCTACTCCGGCAACAACTGGGACAGCGCACGGTACTCGACCGGCATCGCCAGGTGCGGCACCGGCCCGATCCCGTCGACGCGCTGCACGCCACGCCAGAACGGGGCCGAGCGGCCGTACTTCGGCTACACCGGCGCCGGGGGCCTCAACCCCTACCGCGGACTGCCCGGCAACCACCCCGGCGCGGGCGGGATGGACTTCTTCCAGGCAGCCAACGGCCAGTACCACGCGGTCTACCACTGGTGGAACGGCAGCAGGCGGTTCCCGATCGTGGCGACGGTCCTCCGCAACGACGGCGGCTTCTACCTCAGCTAAGGGGTCGAAGGGCGATCATGGCGAGTTGAGCCTCCGACGAGGGTCTTCGATGGCTTCAAGGTAGGCAGGAGGCCTTCGTGACGAGGTTCCGGACCCGCCATGGGAGCCGACCGTGCCCCGAGCGTCCACAAAGGACACTTTCGCGCGATGAAGTGCCTGATTGTGGCTGAATGCGCGGCTTTCGCTGGGTCGTGAGCGGTATTGACGGTTATTGAGGGGCAAGTCGAATGTGTCGTGGTCGCGGGCGGGGTCGGCGGTGGAGTGAAGGCTCCCTTCGCCGCGTCTAATGCAGTGAAGGGAGCCTTCGCCCCGGCCGCTCACCCGCGCCGACGACCTCGCGGCCGGCGCCCGTGTCGCGAAAGTGGCTTTCGCGACACATTCGACAGGCAGAGAGCCCGTGAAGGCAAAGCGCGGCGACTTCCTACGCCACGTTTGCCTTACCCCTCTATAGAACGCTCAGTGCCACTCACGACCCCGCGCAGACTGGTCATAGGAACATCATGGGCGTTCACCCAGGTCGACACGTCTCGCCCCAGCGATAATTCATGATCTTGGCTCGCAAGGCCGGTGAACGTACCGCGGAATTCGTGAGCGGCACTGGACAGGTCGTCAAAACTGGGGCGGGCGCCACCCGCTCTACTCCCCCACCGTCAACGTCGTGATGCTCTACGGTCCCCGCACCGACGAGGAGCCGCAGATCGCCAAGACCGTGATCGCCGCGTCCTACCGCTACGCCACCGGCCACCGGTTTTCGTTCCACTGAGCGGCGAGACCTAGCTCTTCCCGGCCGCCTTGTTCGCCTCGTCCAGCCGGCGCGCGATGTCCTCCAGAGTGCTCAGATGGTCACGAGTGAGGTGGTCGATGAAGTGGTGCCGGACGGAGGCGAGGTGCGCGGGCGCCGCCTCTTCCAACACGGTGAGACCGTGGCCGGTCAGCGTCAGCAGGCAGCCGCGGCCGTCTTCCGGGTCCGGGGAGCGACGCAACAGCCCGCGCGTCTCCATTCTCGTCGCATGCCGGGAAAGCCTGCTGCGCGACCAGCCCATCTTGTCCGCCTGCTCTCCCAGGCTACTGGTGTTCCCCGGTCGCTCCGAGAGCGTGCTGAGCACCTCGTAGTCAGCCTCGGACAGCCCCCGTTCAGCCAGGTCGCGGGCCGTTCCGGCCTTGACCGCGACCGTGATCCGAAGAAAAGCCCGCCATGCCCGTTCCTCATCGGCGGTGAGCCAGCGCACTGTCGTTGACATGTAAACAACCTAGCAGCTAGCTTCGTTTCCATGTCAACGAAATCGACGCGGGTCCTTGTCCTGACGTGCAGTACCCGACCGGGGGCACTGGGCCCGGCGGTCACGCGGTGGTGGCTCGACACGGTGGCCGAGCGGGCCACGGAGTCGGCCGTCGAGCTGGTGCCGGTGGCGCTCGGCGACCTCGCCCTGCCCTTTCTCGACGAAGAGGAGCACGCGTCGTCCGGGATCTACCGGCAGGAGCACACCCGGCGATGGAGCGCGCTCGTCGACTCGGTGGACGCGATCGTCGCGGTCATGCCGGAATACAACTTCGGCATGCCGGCGACGCTGAAGAACGCATTGGACTATCTGAGCGCCGAATGGGCGTGGAAGCCGATCGGTTTCGTCAGCTACGGAAACACCTCGGCGGGCACGCGAGCCGTGCAGCACGCCAAGCAGATCGTGACCACGCTGCGGCTGGTCCCCCTCGGGGCCACGGTCGCGATCCGCATCAGCGAGGCGGTGACGGCCGGCCTGCTCAGGGCGGACGCGTCCAGGGACGAGGCGGGCGTCGCTCTGCTGGACGAACTCGTCCGGCTCGCCAACGCGCTGCGGCCGCTGCGCGAGCGGCTGCGTGACACGACATCCGCAGGCCCGCTCGCGGGATCCCACGTGCGACGGCTGACCCCGGACGACGCCGAAGAAGTGGCCGTACTGCAGCGGTGCTGCTGGGTGGACGAGGCCCTGCTCAACGACACCCTGGACATCCCGGCCCTGCGCGAGTCTCTCGACGAGGTGCGAGAGTGGCTCGCCGACTGGCACGTCACAGGCCTGTGGCTCGACGCGCGGCTGCTGGGGATGGTGCGGGCGCGTGCGGTCGACGGTGACTGGCATATCGGCAGGCTCGCCGTGGTACCCGATCTGCGGGGCCGGGGACTCGGCCGCTGGTTGCTGCGCGGCGCCGAGTCCGTCGCGGACGCGGAAACGCGGCGGGTCCTGATGTTCACCGGCGCCAAGAGCACACGCAACGTCGAACTCTACGAAAGTGAGGGCTACCGCCGGATTCCGGCGGCCGGACCGGAAGGGACCGTATGTCTCACCAAAGAGATCCCAGAGGGCACCGTGCGCGGCGGCCCGACGCCTCGAAATCCGGTTGCCTCATCCGGGTGAACCGGTATCGATCAGTGCCTGACAGGCTTGTGGCAGCGACGTTTCCGACCATCCGGCGACCTGACACGCGGACGGTCCTGGTCGCTTCCCTCGATGTGTCCGGCGCGGTTGAGCAACTCGCGGTCGTCGAGCGGCTGGCGACCAGGTGGCGAGACGAGGCTTGGTCCTCGGCACGGACGGCACGAGTGTGCTGGTCTACGCGCAAAGTTCCGCCCCGCGGCCCAGCGCCGGGATTCCCGGCCTCGAGCACTTCGGCACGAAAACGGTCGCGTATCGGGTCTATCGTCCGGAATGGACGGACCCGAGCGGCAACGTCGGTTCGTCGACGCGCTCGACTACACCGAGTGGACCTCGCAAGAAGCCCACAGCGAGGCCGCGGCCAGCGGCTCCCACGACCTCTTCGCCACTCGGTTGCCGGCGCTACCACCTCCGCCACAGCCGGTCGGCTACCGGATAACGCCGTCTCGTTGTGACGGCAGGGTGTAGGCGAGCGTGGCCACGACGACCATGAGCGCCGCGATCACCGCGAACGCGCGGCCGTAGGCGGCCGAAAGCGCCTCAGGAGTAGAGGCGTGACCGCTCGCGACGGCGACCAGTACCGCCAGACCGAGCGCGCCGCCGACCTGCTTGGTGGTGTTCATCAGGCCCGAGGCGGCACCGGCGTCCGCGGTGTCGACCCCGGAGGTGACGGAGGCGGTGAGCGGCGTGTTGAGCAGCCCACCGCCGATCGAGAACGCGACCGCCGGGCCCAGGATCCCGGCAAGATATCCACTCTCCGGCGTCAGGAACCCCTGCCAGAAGAACCCTGCCGCCGCGAGGAGAGCGCCGATCGCGATCAGAGTCCGGCTGTCGACGTGCCGCATCAGCCAGGGGGTGACGCGGGCGGCGACCAGGATGGTGATGACGGTGTGCGGCAGGAACGCGAGGCCGGTCAGCAGCGGGCTGTAGTGCAGGACGTTCTGCATGGAGAGGGTCAGGAAGAACCACATCGGGTTCAGGCAGGCCCCGGCCAGCAGCATCATCACGTTGCCGAGGCTGATCGCCCGTGCCCGGAACAGGCGCAACGGAATGACCGGTACAGCGGCAAAACGCGCCTCGACCACGACGAATCCCGCCAACGCCACGATCCCTGCGAGCAGGCTCACCACCGTCACCGGCGCAGTCCAGCCCGAGTCATGAGACTTCGTGACGCCGTAGGCGAACGCGGTCAGGCCGAGCGTCGCCAGGACCGCGCCCGCCACGTCGAGCCGTCGTCTCGCCGCCGGACCGTCGTCCGCGGCGAGGTACCGCAGGGCGAACATGGCGGCTACGGCGCCGATCGGGACGTTGATCAGCAGGATCGATCGCCAGGAGAGGTATTCGGTGAGCACCCCGCCGAGGAGGTTCCCCGCGGTACCTCCCGCGACTCCCACCGCGGTCCACAGCGCCAGCGCACGAGTACGCCCAGGGCCTTCGGGAAAGGTGGCGGTGAGCACCGTCAGCGTGGCCGGCGCAAGGATGGCGGCCCCCACGCCTTGCCCCGCGCGTGCGGCGATCAGCGGCCCCGCGGTGTCCGCCAGGCCGCCCACCAGGCTCGCGCCGGAGAACAACGCGAGCCCGACCAGGAAGACCCGTCTGCGGCCAAAGAGGTCCGCCAGCCGCCCACCGAGCAGAAGAAGCCCGGCGAACGTCAGCGCGTAGGCGTTGACCACCCACTGCTGACCCACGTCACCGAAACCGAGCGACCGCTGGATCGACGGCAGGGCGACGTTCACCACCGAGATGTCGAGCACGACCATGAACTGCGCCGCGCACACCAGCGCGAGAACCACTTGCGACCCAGTGGTCTTCGATGACGGACCACCGCGGTCGGTGTCGCGGAAACCCACCGGACCTCCCAAGCGCGTTCGTGATACAGCCGTATCATATACGCTTGTATCATAACCATCGAGAGCACGGAGGCCAGTGGTGCCGAGGACGGTCGATCATGAGGAACGGCGTGCTCAGATCGCGGAGGCGCTGGTCCGGGTCGCCGCGAGAGAAGGGCTGCACGCCGTCACGATGCGGGCGGTGGCCGCCGAATCGGGAGTGTCGCTGCGGCTCATCCAGTACTACTTCGACACCAAAGAGCAGCTGCTGCTGGGTGCGTTGCGGCACCTCGAACGACGGAGCCGTCAGCGGTGGGCGGCACGGCTGGCCGGATTACCGGATCCGGTGCCACCGCGGGACTTCGTCGAAGCGTTCCTCGCCGAAGCGCTGCCGTCGGACGACGAGAGCCGCGTCTTCCATCTGGTCGGCGCCTCGTACGCGGTGCTCGCGATGACCGATCCCCAGCTCAGCGCCGAACCGTTCGCCTCCAGCGTGGACGAACTCCACCAGCAGCTCGCCGACGCGCTGCGGCGAGCACAGGACAGCGGTCAGCTAGCCCCGGGCGTGGACGTGTCACTGGAGGCGGCCCGCTTGGTGACGCTCAGCCATGGCCTGGGCACCAGCGTCCTGATCGGACAACAGGATGTGGACGGCGCGACCGCGGTGTCGCGCTATCACGTGGACACACTGTTTCTGCAGAGGCGGACACCGCGCGAAAGGACAGTGCTGACCCGTCCCCCGTGAGAGCTACCCGGATCGTCCGCTCGCAGGTGATTCGCCGGCGCCGGCGCGCTTCTAGCGTTTCCAGTGTGTCGCCCAACCGTGCGGCCGGGGTTCTTCTGGAGAGGTCACCATGCACACGAACTCGATCGCACCTACGGATCACCAGCCGGGGCGAGCGGGTCGCATTCTGCGGTTCCCGCTCGTCTGGATGCTGGTCGGAATAGTCGGTGTCGGCGCGGTGTCGGCGCTGTCCTCGGGTGGGTCGCCGGTGCTGGCGGTCGTGGGCGCGATCGCCGCGGTCGCCGTCTACTGGGCGGTGATGCGCTACGTCGCGCGGCGGAACACGCCGGAGATCGCGAGGGCACGGGCCGGGATCCTGGCGTTGCTCGGCATCGGGCTCGGCTTCGCGTTCATCGCCGTGTCGATGCTCATGGTGATGACCGAGTTCTCGTTCACCTGGGCGTCCGGTAGCGCCGTGGCGACCGTCGCGAGCATCGCGGCGGTGCAACTCGGTGCGGCGGTGACCGAGGAGCTGCTCTTCCGCGGCCTGTTGCTGCAGGGGCTGGAACGGCTGGGAGGCAGCTGGTTCGCGTTGACGAGCACGGCGGTGCTGTTCGGTGCCATCCACCTGGCCAACCCCGGCGCCTCGTTGTGGACCGGCTTCGCCATCGCCGTTGAAGCCGGTGTCCTGTTGGGCGCCACTTTCCTGTGGCTGCGCAGTATCTGGGCGGCCGTGGGCCTGCACTTCGCCTGGAACACCACCGTCGGGCTGCTCGGCCTCCCGGTCTCGGGTCACGCGTCGCCGGGTCTGCTGATCGCCGAGCCGACGGGCCCGGAGCTGGTGACCGGGGGCCAGTTCGGCATCGAGGGGTCGATCGTCCCCGTCGTCGTGAGCCTGCTGCTCGCCGTGCCCATGCTCATCGCCGCTCACAAGCGCGGCAACATCGTGCCCATGCGGCGGCGCTAAGCTCGCCGGATGCTTGCCAGCGCGGCATCCCGGCTCAGCACCGCACTCAGCGGGTGGCGAGAGCTCCCCTCGTCCATAAAAGACAGTGTGCTGGCGGCGGTGGTGACCGTGCTGGCCTTCGCGCCGACCGTCGCCCACATCGGCCCGGAGATCGGCGATCTCCCCCGGCGCGACACGGGCGGTATCGACGCGGTGGCCGGTGCGGCGCTGACGCTGGCGATGTGCCTGCCGCTCGCGGTACGCAGCCGCCTGCCAGCCGTATGCCTGTCGGTCATCGGTACCGCGTTCGCGATCGGTCAGGTGCTGAGCTATCCGGACACGTTCGGCAAGGTGGGGATTCTCCTCGCGTTGTACGCCGCCGGGGCGCATCTGGCGCGGTTCCGCCGGGGGCTCGCCGCGGCGCTGACCGCGGGCTACGCGGTGCTCACCGTGGCACTGCACAACCTTGGCTCACCGCAACGGTTTCCGGATTTTCTCGCGTTCTATCTCGTCTTGGTGGTGATCTGGCTGGCCGGCACCGGCATGCGTCGATGGCGCGCGGAAGAGGCCGAGCGGAGACGGCTGACGGCCGAGGTGGCCGCGGCCGCCGAGCGGGCTCGTATCGCCAGGGACCTGCACGACGTGGTCACCCATCACGTGACCGCGATGGTGGTTCAGGCCGACGCGGCGCAGTTCCTGCTCGACTCCGCGCCGGAACGAACCGGGACGGGCCTGCGCGCCATCAGCGACACCGGACGCCGGGCGTTGACCGAGCTGCGGGCCCTGCTCGGCATTCTGGAGGCGACCGGCGAGCCAAGGACCGCGGACCGGACACCGGCCATGGGCAAGGTCGCCGATCTGGTCGAACAGGCCCGGCTGTCGGGTCAGCCAGTCGAATGGACCGAGCAGGGCGAGCACGTGCCGCGGTCCGTCGACGTGGAGCTGACCACCTACCGCGTGGTGCAGGAGGCGCTCACCAACGCGCTCAAGCACGCGACCGGAAACCCGACCAAGGTCCTGGTCCGACACGGCAAAGACCACATCGAAGTCGAAGTGATCACCCTCGGTCCCGCGGTCGGCGACACGGCCACACCATCCGGTGGCCGAGGCCTGACAGGACTGCGGGAACGGGTGCGCATGCTCGGCGGAGAGCTGGTTTCCGGCGCCCTGCCCGGCGACGGCGGCTTCCGTGTCCGGGCCACGATTCCAGGGAGCCCCACATGACCGAGCCGATCCGGGTGCTGATCTGCGAGGACCAGGAACTGGTGCGCACCGGGTATGTCACCATTTTCTCCGCACAGCCCGACATCGAGGTCGTCGGCGAGGCGGCCGACGGCCGCGCGGCGGTGGAGGCCGCGCGCCGGTTGCGTCCCGACGTGATCGTGATGGACATCCGCATGCCCGTCCTGGACGGCATCGAGGCGACCCGACGGCTGACCGGCCCCGGCGTCGAGGCACCGATGAAGGTGCTGGTCGTCACCACGTTCAACGTCGACGAGTACGTGTACGAGGCACTTCGCGCCGGCGCCAGCGGGTTCCTCCTCAAGGACACGCCGCCGGCACAGCTGGTCGACGGCGTCCGCACGATCGCCCGCGGCGAGTCCCTGCTGGCTCCTGCGGTCACCCGAAGCCTGATCGGCCACTTCGCCGAACGGCTCCGCCCCACCGACACCTCCCGGCCGGCGCGAGACACCGTCGTGCGGGCACTGACACCCCGCGAACTCGAAGTGCTCGAACAGCTCGCCGCCGGCCTGTCCAACGCCGAAATCGCCGCGGAACTGGTCATCTCCTCCGAGACGGTGAAGACCTATGTGTCCCGGATCCTCACCAAACTCGACCTACGGGACCGCGTACAGGCAGTCGTCCTCGCCTACCGGATCGGACTGGTATCCACCACGGACTGACCCCCATGCTCACGGAGAACGCGGAGGCCAGTTGTGCGCCTCCCACTCACCGTGGGCGCCGATCCTGATGAACCAGCCGAACGTGGCGGAGGTCAGAAAACCCTCCAGCTCGATCCAGTCGAAGTCGCGCGCCACCAGGAATGTGACGTCCGTTTCGCAGCCGAACCGTTCCGACCAGGGAGGGATCACGAGAACCCGGTTCATTCCATGGGCCGGGAGTTCATCGACAAGATCCATGCACTCACCCGCGTATCCATGAATCGTCTCGGGGTACTCGCGGGATCGACGTTCGACTTCGTTCAGCGCCGCCGCATGTTCCTCGGCTGTCAAGCGCCGACGGAACGGCGGGACCGGCTCACGAGTGGTCACGTCCGCCTCCAGTGCGGAGATGGTGTCTCGGTAAGCGTCCCGCAGGATCTCGGACAGTTCAGGCCGCCATTCCGGGTGTCTCCTCATCTCCTTGGCAAGATCGAGATGCGACAGCGAGCCGGCGAGGGCGATATTCGCGCACTCCGTTATCAGGCTTGTGGCTTCCTCCGGCGTCGAGAAGTCCTCTGCGCGGAAAGCCTCGACCTCGAAAAGCAGATGGCGGCCGAACGACATGGCCACATCGGCGCGCAAGGCGGCGAGAGACCGGTCGCCGCGGCGATCGGACGAAGAGGACCGGCCACTGGTTCTCAGTTCGGCAGCCTCCACCTCCAGCGCACGGCTCCGGGTCAGCCACCGGTGGCGAATCCTGTGGTGCAGGCCGGCGCCCTCGTCCATTTCGGTGCTGTTCCCATCATTACTCGACCAGGCGTTGTCCTGTAAGTCTACGCAAGTGTCCACAAAGGACGCCTTTTGCCGACCGGATGTCCGCTTGATGCGAATGTGTCGTGCTCGTGGGCGGGGTGAACGCCGTCACCCGCTGGAGCATGGCGCCGCACCCATGGATACACGAAGACCGCGCCGGAGCGCCCGTTCGCCGGAGGCGGAGGGCGGTCGTGACAGCCAGAATGGAAAGCTGTCGTGGTGGTGCGACCGAACCTCGCCGCCGAGCGGCTGTGCATGCTCCTGACCGGTTTCAAGGACCGCTCCGGTCTGTCTTACGAAGAACTTGCGGAGCGGGCCTCGTGCAATGAGGGAACGGCCGAGGACTACCTCACCAAACCCGATCACCCGCGTGGCGAGGGCATCTTCCACCTGCTGCTGACCGCGCTCGGCGTCGCCGACGCCGAACGCGACGAGGTCCTGCGCCTGCATCGGCTCAGCAGGCCCCACAATCCGGATCCGGCGACGTCGGTGTGGGACTTGGAGCAGTTCACCTATGCCGAAGCAGCCGTGCATCCCGCGACCGCCGACCACCGGGAAGTCACCATGTCGCCGCCCGCGTATGTGCCGCGGGATCATGACGCGCCGCTGCGCGCGGACATCGCGGCCGCGGCCCACGGCGAATTGCGGGCGATGATCGTGCTGCGTGGAAAGCCGTCGACAGGAAAGACCCGGTCGCTGTTCGAGGCCGTCCACGCTCTCGGGCCGGGGTGGACGGTGATCCGTCCTCGGTCGGCCGCCGCGGTTCGCGGCCTGACCACGTCCGGTCTTCCGCACCGGCGGCGATGCGTGCTGTGGCTCAACGAGCTGCCAACCTTCCTCGGCCCGAACGGGACCGGGCTGTCTCAGGCTGTGCTGAGCGACCTCTTCGCCGCCACCGGCGATCGCGACGGCGGGGAGGGCCGAGGCCCGCACTCGCTCGTGGTGGTGGCGACGTCGTGGCCGGAGAAGTTCCGTGGTGGCGCCGTGTTCGGCGCACATCTGAGCGACAACCGTGATCTGCTCTTCTCCCCCAACCGGTGGGTGCGCTGGCACGACATTCCCGACGACTTCTCAGCGCGCGAACGCGACAACGCCCGCGTCATCGCCGCCCGCACCGGTGATGACCGCCTCGAAGCGGCCCTCGCCGCTCGCGACCACCTCGGGTTCGTCCAAACCCTCGGGGGCCACGAACTCGTCCAGCACTACGTCACGGCACCTGGTCCGATGGAGCGGCTGCTGCTCGACGCCGCCGGTGACGCGCGTCGTCTCGGCCACACCGGCCCCCTGTCCGCCTCCTTGCTACGCGCGATCGCCACCGCGCTCTGGCAGCAGGAGCGCGGTCAGGCCAGCCCTCCCCAGGACTGGTTCGACGCCGCGATCGCCCACGCCACCCAAGGCGGCCAAGCGCTCATACCCCTCGATCACGCCGATCCTGGCGACACCGAACCTGAGCCTGTCACCTATGAACTGGCCGATTACCTCGAACAGCACCTCAGCCACACCCGCCGCGCCCATCCGGTCACCGACGCCGTCTGGAACGCGTTACGTCAGCACACCAAGTCCAGTGCCGATCTCCGCGCCCTCGCCAAAGCCGCACTAGCTCGGGGCCGCTTCCGGCACGGCGAGGCCCTTTACCGCACCGCGGGCACCGACGCGGCGGGCGAGCTCGCCGGCTGGCTCGGAGGGCGGCCCGGACGTGAACAGGAAGCGGAGCAGGCCTACCGGGACGCCATCGCCACCGGCGGCTTCGGAGCCTTTCAGACCTTTACGGGCCTGCTGGAGGCACAGCCTGGCCGCGAAGAGGAGACCGAGCAGGTCTACCAGGACGCCATCACCGAAGGAAGCGTCGATGCGATTCTCGAGTTCGCCGGCCGGCTCGCGGAACAACCCGGCCGCGAACAAGAGACCGAGCAGGCCTACCGGGACGCCATCGCCGCAGGCGACGTCGGAGCGATCGACGCGTTCACCGAGTGGCTCGCGGACCAGCCAGGCCACGAGGAAAAGGCCGAGCAGGTGTACTGGGACGCCGTAGCCACCGGCCACCCCTACGCGTACCTCGCGTTGGCCGATTGGCTCGCCGAACAACCCGGCCGCGAACAAGAACTCGAGCGGGTCTATCGGGAGGCCATCGCCGCAGGAAGCGTCGACGCGATTCTCGAGTTCGCCGGCTGGCTCGCGGAACAACCCGGCCGCGAAGAAGAGACCGAGCGGATGTACCGGGACGCCATCACCGCGGGCGAGTTCGGAGCACTCGGCAAGTTCACCGGCTGGCTGGCGACACAGCCTGGCCGTGACCGCGACGCCGAGCGGCTCGCGGCCTTCGGCCTGGATTCCGAACGCCTGCCGCGACCCGAAGGCCCGGCGTCGGCCTGATGAGGATCCCGCGAGCGGAGTACCGGCTGCCCGGCCACCGGACGTGACGCACGTAGCGGTGACCGGGCAGCGCCCCCTCAACCGGACAGCCGCCCGCCGATGACGGCCGCCCGGACCCGGTCGGCGGCCCGGCCCGGCAACGTCCGGTCCGCCGTGATCGGGGTGATCGAAACCTCGCCGCGGCGGATCGCCTCGGTGTCGGAGTCGCGTTTGGCCTCCGGTAGGCAATACCGCTCGCCAGGGCAGAGACCGAGGCTCAGGGTGAACGTGTCGCCGTCCACCGGGGTGTAGGTGGACACGGCCAGCGGGCCGGTGCCCACGCTGGTCCACGCGACCCGGCCTGCCCGGCCACGCGCGGCGTCGGGGTAGTTCACGTTCAACGCGAACCGCGGCGACAGCAGATCCTGCTGCCGCAGCCGGACTAGCAAACCGGCGCCGAAGTCGGCCGCGGCCTCGTAGGTCTTCCGTCCGACGACGAAATCCTCGCCGATCATCCCACTGAAGGCCACCGCCGGGACTTCGCTGTCGAGTGCGGCGATCGCCGCGCCGACGGTGCCGGAGTCGTTGACCGACGAGCTGACGTTCGGGCCCGAGTTGATCCCGGTCACCACCACGTCGGGTTCAGCGGTCCAGCCTGCCAGGTGACCGAGGCCGCCCCTCAGCGCGAACTTCACCGTGTCGGCCGGGGTAGCCGACGGTGACGCCGGCGTGCACGGCGACGCACCCCGGCACAGGCCGAACACCGCTCCCCCGCTGGGCGCGGCCGAGCAGTCACGCTGATAGCCGGCGGGCAGCGCCGTACGTCGCTGCGCGGAGACGGTGCCGCCGGTGGTCACCGCTCCGCTCGCGCCGCTCATGTAGGCCCACGGCGCGACCACGACCACGTCCGCCCCCGCGGCGCAAAGCCGCTTCCGCAGGTCGTAGAGGCCGATACCGTCGGCACCGTCCGGGCGCGAGGCCTGCATCGAATCGTCGTTGCTGAGCAGGACGCGCATTCCGGCCAGCGGCGCCGACGGTGCGCCGGCCGCGCCCGAGGCGCCGGTGAGCATCGCGGTGGCGGTGGCCGCCAGCAGTGCGCCGGCTTTGAGGACCGAGCGTGTTCTCATGGCAGTTTCCCTTCCGATGTCGGACCGGCTCAAGATCAGGGGGTCACGGTGCGGACGAGCCTGCTGTCCGCCACCGACCGTCCGATGTGGAATTCGAACTCGCCGGGCTCCACCGCCCAGCCGCCGTCCCAGTGGGCGAAGGCCCGCCTGGGTACGGTGATGTCCACTGTGGCCCGTGCCCCGGCGGAGCATTCGACGGTCGCGAACCCGGCGAGCCACCGTCGCGGGCGGTCCACCGCGCTGTCCAGGCGTGCGGCGTAGACCTGCACGACCTCGCGGCCGTCGCGGACGCCCGCGTTGTGGACGGTCACCATGACCCGCACGTCCCCGTCCGCGGTGTCCGGTGCGATCACGCGCGCTTCCTCGTAGGACCATTCGGTATAGCCGAGCCCGTGGCCGAACCAGTAGGCCGGTTCGGCGTCTCCCCGCTGCCAAGCGCGGTAGCCGATGAACACACCCTCGGCGTAGCTCAGCTTCCCGTTCTCCGGTCGCACCTGGGTCACCGGCGCGTCGTCCAGCCGGGCGGGCCAGGTGGTGGGCAACCTGCCGCCGGGTTCGGCGTGGCCGAGCAGCACGTCGGCGAGCGCGGAACCACCTTCCTGGCCGGGGAACCAGCTCAGCAGGACCGCGGCGACCTCGTCGCGCCACGGCATCTCCACCGGAGAACCGGAGTTGACCACCACGACCGTGCGCGGGTTGACCGCGGCGACCCGGTGCACCAGCTCGTCCTGGCGGCCAGGCAGACGCAGGTCGGAACGGTCGAATCCTTCGCTCTCGACTCGCTCCGTGGTGGCCACGACGACGATCGCGGTGTCGGACACCGCGGCCGCGGCCACCGCTTCCTCGATCAGCTCGTCACCGTCGAGCTGCGGTTCACGGTGCACCAGCGCGCAGCTGATGGTCCGGACCGGCGCCCCCGACAGGTCGGGCACGGTGTAGGTCAGACCGACCTCGACGGTCTTGCCCGCGGTCAGCTCCGCCTTCGCGCGCCCGGCCGGTGCGGCGAAGAACGCCTCGAACGGGTCGAGGCCGTCCGCGACCGCGACGCCGTCGAACAGCACTTCGCCGTCGACGGACAGGACGAACTCGCCGAGTCCCTTGGTGCCGAACGAATGCAGCCCGGACTCTCGCGGCGTGAACGTGCCCGTGATCTCGACCGTGCGCAGACGGTCGTGGGTGACGCCGTCGGGCAGGTCGTCACCGAACCACTGCACCATGCCGTTGGGCAGGGTGTCCTCGCCGAGGACCGCGCCGTCAGCGTCCCGGCACACCGCGCGCAACGCGAAACCGGTACCGGCGACACCGAGTTCGTCGGTCGGGTCCGCGCCGATGCGGTAGGTCAGGACGCCCTCGGGCAGCACGGCGCGCAGGCCTTCCAGCGGGGACACCACGTGCTCCGGGAAGACCTGGGCTGATCCGCCACCCAGCACACGGGCGTCCCGCGCCGCCGCGCCGAGCAAGGTGACGGTGCCGTTGCCGGTGGCGTCCAGCGGCAGCACGTCATCCTGGTTGCGCAGGAGCACGAACGCCCGTCCGGCGAGTTCCCTGGTCAGCGCCACCCCGTCGACGGGAGCGGGCACCGCGCCGTCCGCCACCACGGGGGCGACCCGGTCCCAGGCCCCGGTCCGCGCGGCCAGGCGCAGCACCCTGCGCACCGCGTCGTCCACTGTGGACTCGGCCACCTCGCCCGCGCGGACCGCCGCGGCCAGTGCTTCGCCGTAAACCGTGCTCGGTCCGGGCATCGCGACGTCGAGCCCGCCGTCGATGGCGCCGGCGGTGGACCGGGTGGCGAACCAGTCGGAGACGATGGCGCCGTCGAAACCCCACTCTCCCCGCAGGACTCCGTTCTGCAGTTCGTCGTGTTCGGTCATCGTCGGGCCGTTGACCGAGTTGTAGGCCGCCATCACGCCCCACGGCTTCGCCCCGGCGACGATCATCTCGAACGGCGACAGGTACAGCTCGCGAAGCGTGCGCTCGCCCACGACGTTGTCGACGGTGAACCGGTCGGTCTCGGCGTCGTTGGCGACGAAGTGCTTGACGGTGGTGCCGACGCCGCCTTCCTGGACACCGCGCACATACCCGGTGCCGATCGCGCCGGTGAGGTACGGATCCTCGGAGTAGCACTCGAAATGCCTGCCGCCCAACGGTGACCGGTGCAGGTTCACCGTCGGCGCGAGAAGTACGTGCACCCCTTTGCGCCGGGCTTCCTGTGCCAGCAGACGGCCCGCGCGGCGAATCAGTCCGGGATCCCACGTGGCGGCCATCGCGGTCGGGCTCGGCAGCGCGATCGAAGGATCGGCGGCGGTCCACCGCACGCCACGGACCCCGATCGGACCGTCGGACATCACCAGCGACCGCAGGCCGATCTCCGGCAGCGCGGGCAACGACCACATGTCGCGGCCCGCCAGCAGCCTGGTCTTCGTGTCCAGGTCCAGCTCGGGCAACGCGGCGTCGATCGCCGCCTCGATGCCGGCCTCGTGCTCGGTGTGGTGACTGTTCACTGCGACTCCTCTTTCAGTGGAACGGCGGTCAGCGGATTCCCTTGATCCGCCCGACCAGAACGGCGCCGGCGAGCGCCGCGGCGGCGGCGATGCCGAACAACAACGGGTAGTTCCGGCCGTCTCCCGTGGCCAGCACGAACGGCGCGATCATCGGCATCAGCGACTGGGGCAACGCGTTGGCGATGTTGACCACGCCGAGGTCCTTGGCGGTATTGCGCTGATCCGGCAGCACTTGGGTGATCATCGCCATGTCCACCGCGTAGAACAGACCGCCACCGATGCTGAGCACCAATTGGGCCACGGCGATCCACAGCAGGTCCGGCGCGGCGGCCAGCGCGGCGAGGCCGAGCGCCACGATCACGCCCGAGCCGATGACGAACGGTTTGCGCCTGCCGAACCGGTCGGACACCCAGCCGCCGAGCAGGGCCGTCAACGACTGCACCGCGTAGCCCGCCGCGATCATCCCGGCGACGATGCCCGCCGTCGCCGCCGGGTCCAGCCCCATCCGGAACGGGACGTAGTAGGCCAGGTAGGTCATCGGAGCGACGGAACCGAACATGACGAGGAACTTCGTCAGCCAGGCCCAGCCGAAATCCGGCGCCGAGACCGGATTGAACGCCAGACTGCCGAAGAATTCCTTGATGGAGAACGGTTCCGGCGCCGTCTCCGGCCTACGGTCCCGGAGCCGGACGGTGAACCAGCCGACCAGTCCGACGGTCAGTACGGCGGGCAGCAGGAACATCACCCTCGCGTCGGAGCTCAACGCGGCGATTCCCGAGCCTGCCAGTACGGCCGCGGTCACGCTCGTACCAATGGCGCCGGAGGCCGTGCCGCGGGCGTTTTCCGGTACCTGGTCCGGAATCGTCGCCATCAAGGCCGCGTACACGGCGTTGAAGCCGGTCTGCACGACAGCCCAGCCGATCACCAGCGCGGGAACCGAGGGCACGAACGCGATCACCGCCAGGCCGGCGATCCCCACGACGGTCCCGCCGACCAGCCACGGACGCCGCCGCCCGAACCGCGAACGGGTCCGGTCCGACAGCCTGCCCGCCAGTGGGTTCGCGATCAGCGCCAGGATCGCCCCGACCCCGAGCACCAGCCCGAGCGTGGATTCCTTGGCCTGGGGCGCGACCTCGGCGACCCGCAGGGCCAGCGTGACGATGACCGGCGTCATCAAAGCCGCATACAGACCGAAGTTGGCGAGGCCGAGCCGCGGCACGAAGCCGCGAGGCGCGCGAGGTGCCGTCTCCGCCGCCCCTGCCGTGGGGGTGGCCGCGATGACGTCGTCCACAGCCAGGACCTCCTCGTCGAGGTGATGGCGGCACCCGGGTGCCGCTCGATTGGCAGCCATGGTGACCTACAGACCTGATGATCGGTAGGTTTCGTGTCCTGTCTGTTATCTAAGTCGGGCCGACTAAGCTGACCTCGTGCGCGCGACAGAGCAGACCGGGAACGCCGACAACGGACGAGCCGGAAGGCGCGCGGACCGGCGCGGCGAGATCCTCCGGGCGACGATGGCCGTCATCGCCGAACGCGGTTACCGCGGCGCCTCACTGGCCGCCGTCGCCGAGCGGGTCGGCATCACCCAGCAGGGGCTGCTGCATTACTTCCCCACCAAGGAAGATCTGCTCATCGCCCTGCTCGAGGCGCGCGACGAATGGGACACCGGCGGCACGGCCAAGCAGGAAGCAGGTCCATGGCCGCTGGACCTCCTGGCCACCCTCGTGGAGTACAACGCGAGCAGGCCAGGCGTGGTGCAGACCTTTTCCGCGCTGCTCGGCGAGAGCGTGACCGGTGACCATCCCGCACGGGAGTTCTTCGGCCGCCGCTACGCCACGATCCGCGCGTCCCTGACCGAAACCCTGCGCCAGGAATTCGGCGACCGGCTACCCGGCGACCTCCCGCCGGAGGCCGTCGCCCCGCTGGTGATCGCGGTGATGGACGGCATGCAGTTCCAGTGGCTGCTCGATCCCGACGAGGTGGACATGCCCGCCGCGTTCCGGACGCTGATCCGGCTGCTTCGCCAGGCCACCTGAACCGCCTGCTCACATCACGCTCAGAGCGCTAACAGATCACGGATAAATATACAGACCGACCACCCGGTCGGTCGTCATGGTGTGATGCCCGGCATTCGCCGAGGCAGTGGTGCCCGGCATCGCGTTCAGGAGGCGGCCATGGCCCCCACACTGCCTGACCCAGCACCGCACACCGCGACCGTCGCGCCGGACGATGTCCCCGGTACCCGTCCGGATCCCGGTCGGAGACGCGTGCTGATCGGTTCGCTCATGATCGGCAACTTCTCGCTCTTCCTCGCGTATTCGGGTCTGCTGGGAATCCTGCTGCCGAACCAGGTCGCCTCGGTGGACCCCGACGGCAAGGTGTCCAGCCTGGGCATGGTGGTGAGCGTGTCGGCGTTCGCCACCCTGTTCGTCCAGCCCATCGTCGGCGCGCTGTCCGACCGCACCCGCAGCCGGTTCGGCCGCCGCACCCCGTGGATGATGCTCGGCGCGTTGTTCGGCGCGGTGTTCCTGGTGACACTTCCGGTGGCGGGCTCGGTCGCCCTGCTCGCCGTGCTGTGGCTCCTCGTGCAGGTCTCGCTCAACATCGTGCAGGGCCCGATGACGGCGATCCTGGCCGACCGGCTGCCGACCGGGCAGCGCGGCACCGCGTCGGCCTTCGTCGGTGTCGGGAGCATGGTCGGCGCCACCGCGGGGGTGCTGCTGGCCGCCCGGTTCGCCACCGACCTCGGGATCGGCTACACCGTCTTCGCCGCCGTCGTACTCGTCGTCGTGCTGTTGTTCGTCCTGGTCAACCGGGACACGTCCAGCGCGGGACTGCCGCGCCCGGCGTGGTCGTGGTCGGCTTTCCTGAAAGGCTTCTGGGTCAGCCCGCGCAGGCATCCCGACTTCGCCTGGGCCTTCGTGGCGCGGATGTTGTTCGTGCTCGGGTATTGGGCCGTCTACAACTTCCAGCTCTACATCCTGGTCGATCACGTCGGGATCCCGTTGGAGCGGGCGAACGCGGTGACCGGGCAACTGGCGCTGGTGATGCTCGTCGGCACCGTGCTCTCCAGTTTCGTCACCGGGCCGTGGTCGGACCGCATCGGACGCCGCAAACCGTTCGTGATCGCCGCTTCGGTGATCACCGCCGCCGGCCTGGCCTGTCCGCTGATCAGTCCGACCATCGGGGGCATGTTCGCCTTCGCGGCCATCGCCGGGTTCGGCTTCGGCACGTACATGACCTTGGACGTCGCCCTGATGACCCAGGTACTGCCGAGCAACGACGACGCCGCCAAGGACCTCGGCCTGCTCAACGTCGCCACGAACGTCCCTCAGGCCGTGGCGCCGAGCTTCTCCGCGTTCCTGATCACCCTTGCCGGGTACCACATCCTGTTCGCCGTCGCCGGCTTGCTCGTGCTCGTCGGCGCCGCCGCGTTCCTGCCCATCCGATCCGTCCGCTGACCCGAGGAGCACCCCTTGCACACCCTCCCCGCCACCGCCAAGCTGTTCACCGTGTCCACATCGGACGGCAGGCTTTCCGCCGTCCGGTCCACCCCGCCGGGTGGAAGTGACGCCGCCAAAGGAATCGCCGTCCTCGTGCCCGGCTATACCGGGTCCAAAGAGGACTTCGTGCCGATGCTGAGCGGACTCACCGAGGCCGGCTACGACGTGCTCACCTACAGCCAGCTCGGACAGTGGAAGTCCGAAGGCCCGGACAGGGCCGAGGACTACACGGTGGACGCCTTCGCCACCGGCCTGCTGGAGGTCCTCGACGCCACCGCGCCCGGCGAGCGGGTCCACCTGGTGGGGCACAGCTTCGGCGGCCTGGTCACGCGGGCCGCGGTGATCCGGGAACCACACCGGTTCCGCAGTTACACCATCCTGTGCTCGGGGCCGGGCGGCGCCACGGTGACCGGACCGGCCGGTCCCACGCTGGAAGAAGCCATCATCGCGGAAGGGTCGGCGGGCGCCTGGCGGTTCCTGGAGCCGTTCTTCGCGGCCGGGCAGCCGGAGGCGGTGGTGACGTACCTGCGGACCCGGATCCACGAGACCAACCCGGCCAACCTGCTCGGCATCGGCCGGGCCATCGCCGCCGAGCCGGACCGCGTCGAAGAACTGCGCGCCGCCGGGGTCCCGATCCTGGTGGCCCACGGCGAGCACGACGCGGCGTGGCCGCCGGAGGCACAGCGTGACATGGCGACCCGCCTCGGCGCCCGGTACGAGGTCATCGCCGGTGCGGGGCACACGCCGAACGAGGAGAAACCCGAGGTCACGGCGCGTCTGTTCACCGACTTCTGGGCCGAGGCCGGCTAGGTGTCGTACCCGGTGGGTCCTGTTGGCGGTCTCCGCGCCCGGGTGTCGCGAAAGCCACTTTCGGGACATCAGACGTCGCGAACGTGGCTTTCGCGACACGCTCCCGGCTGCACGACCACCTGCGGGACGCCACCGCCGATCC
>NZ_JBHVKW010000061.1:0-51698 GCF_042797905.1 Amycolatopsis sp. NPDC057786 | reverse complement strand
CCGCGACCAGCCCAAACAGACAGAAACCCAGCCACAGACAGAAACCCAAGACCACCAACCCACGACCCCGACGAACAGGTTAAAACTCAAGCTAGTTGGTCGCAACCGGACGTCACGCGTGATCAGACGGACGACACGCGTGATCAGACGGACGACACGCGTGATCAGACGGACGACACGCGTGACTGGACGGACGACACGCGGCGAAATCCGGCGTCGGTCGTGTCGTCCGTCCAATCACGCGAGTCGTCCATCTGGCCACGTGAGTCGTCCGTTCGGTCACGGGGTGGCCGGCCGCCGGTCTAGCGTTGCTAGAAAACCTAGCGTTACTAGAGGTCCCTTGCTCCCCTCTGGAGTGGCTGGTGGGCTCGTGTGGCGGCGGAAGCACGTTGCGAAAGTGGCTTTCGCGTCATCACCCCGCGCCTCAGAACTTGGTGCCCAGCCAGGTCATCGCGACCGGACCACCCGCCGCGACACCGCCGATGTGTTCCAGCAGCGGGAACTCCTGCCAGGTGACGTCGGCGCCGAGGGCGCGGTAGCGATCGAGCAGTCCCTTGCCGACCGAAAGCGGGATCAGTTCGTCCAGCGACGCGTGGTACAGGAAGACCGGCGCGCCCGGTTTGGTCTTACCCGCCAGGTTCTCGCCGAGCCGGGCCTGCCAGCGCGGGTCGGACGAAACGTTCGGCACGGTCGTGAAGTCGTTGAGCCGCGCGAAAGGGGCCGCCGCGCCGAGTTCGACGGTGCACGCTTCCTTGACCTTCGCGACGGCCCTCTCGCCCTTCGCGTTGAGCACCTCGTCGAACGGCAGCTCCGGATAAGCGGTCGCGTAACCGACGGCGGCGCCGAGCACCAGGCCGAACGCCGGCCCGCCGTCGTTGAACTTCAGGACGGCGTTCAGATCCGCCGGGACACCACCCTCCGCGACGCCGACCAGGTTGACGTCGGGGGCGTAGGACGGCTGGAGTTCTCCGGCGAAGGCCGCGGCTTGACCGCCTTGTGAGTAACCGAAAACACCGACCGGCCCGGTCTTGGAGAGGCCCGCTTCGGGGACGTTCGACGCGGCGCGGGCGGCGTCGAGGACGGCCCGGCCTTCGGACTGGCCGACGGCGTAGGTGTGCGTGCCCGGCGTGCCGAGGCCCTCGTAGTCGGTCACGACGACCGCCCAGCCGCGCGAAAGCGCTTGGCTCATCAGAAGGACTTCGTTCTCGGACCCGTTCGTCAGCCGGGTCGAGGGCGCGCAGCGGTCGCCGAGGCCGTGGGTGCCGACGGCGTAGCTGACCAGCGGGCGGGCGCCCTTCGTCCACGGCGAGTGCGGGACCAGCAGGATGCCCGACACCGTGTTCGGCTGTCCCGTCGCCGAGGTGGAGCGGTAGTGGAGTTTCCATGCCTTCGCCGGGGCGGTGGCGATGACCTGCTTGTAGTCGACCAGGTCCCCGGGCGCGCTCGGCGCGGCTTGCGCGGCGGGCGCGCCGATCAGGGTGGCGGTGAGAGCTGCGACCAGAACTGTCCGAAGCACCGTTGCCTCCAGTTTGGTAATTGAGATTTTCGCAATGTAGGCGGTGTTGCTAGCATCTGGCAATCCCTGTTACCGAATCGGGGGAGGTCGAGTGGCCCGCACCTATGGCGGGGTCGCGCCCGAGCGACGGCGCGCCGAGCGGCGTGAACGCCTGCTTTCGGCTGCACTGGACCTGTTCACCTCGACGGGTTACCAGCAGGCGAAGATCACCGAGTTGTGCACGCGCGCCGGAGTCTCGACGCGGAACTTCTACGAGGAGTTCGAGAGCAAGGAGAAGGTGCTGCTGACCCTGCACGAGCGCATCAACGCGCTCGCGCTGGAGCACGTCACCGGCACCCTGGAGCGACTGGAAGACGCCGACGCGGTCACCCGGATCGGGACCCTGCTGGACGTCTTCGTCGGCACGGTGACGTCGGATCCCCGGATGCCGAGGCTGAACTACGTCGAGGCCGTCGGCGTCAGTGCCGCTTTGGAGGCGCAGCACCAGGAATGGGTCGACCGGTGGGCCGCGTTCATCGAAACCGAGGCCCGGCACGCCGCCGCGCACGGGGTGGCGCCGGATCGCGACTACCGCCTGACGGCGATCGCGCTCGTCGGCGCGGCGACCGGTCTGCTGCGCGAGTGGCAGGCGCACAGCCCGCCGCTGCCGGTCGCCGACGTCGCGGCCGAACTCCGGGCCCTGATGCTGGCCGCCATCACCCGGCCCGGCTGAACGTCAGTTCTGGGCGCCTTCCTTGTCCGGGTCGAGGTCGATCCGGTCCCGCCGTTCGCCCTCGGGCTTCCCGCCCGGCCCTTCCTTGGCCCAATCGCCGAGCGTGCCGATCGCGCTCTGGAGCCGCTCCTTCTGCTCGGCGTCGGTCTGCGCGTACTTCTCGGCGGCTTCCTTGATGCGGTCGCCCGCGGCCAGGTAGCGCGCGGTCGTCTTCTGGAAGAAGGACTCGACGTCGTTCCGCAACTGCTTCAACGCGGTGTCGCCTTCGGTGGGGACGACCCCGCGACCGACGAGCTGGCCGTCGGCGTAAGAGGTTTTCGCGAGTTCCCCGAGCAAGCCCGAGTAGATCTCGGCCGCTCCGTAGCAGGCTTCGGCGAGTTGCAGCACGACCGTGACGTCCACGGCGTAGCGCTGGGTTCCGTCCGATCCTGGTTTGGCGCCGCCTTTCGCCGGGGGCTGCGTCATGTCGTAGAGCTCGAGATCGATGCGGTCGACCCCGGCGATCTCCTTCTCGATGGCCTTGATGGCGTCGTGGTAATCCTTCTCGGCCTTGTCCAGGTCGCTGTGGAGTTCGCGGACGCCGGTGTCCACATGGGCGAAGAACGCGTCCAGTTGCGGGAACCGCAGGTCCGAGTTGAACGGCCGCGCGGTGATGTTCATCGCGAACTCGAGCAGGACCAGCGCGTTGCTGACGCCGGGCGGAGCCGTACGGCCCAAAGCGCCGATGATGGTTTTGGCGTACTCCCACTTGTCGGTGATGGCGCTCAGTACCAGCTTCTCCTTGGGGGGTTCCGCCGGAGCGGGGGCGGCTTCGTTGAGCGCGGTGGTGGCCTCCGCGATGAGCTGCAGGATGTTGTTCCTGGCGGCGTGGATGATCGTGGCCCGGCACGAGTAGCTGTTCCCGAGCCACTTCACCAGGATGTCCTGATGGGTGAGGGTGGGGAGGACCGTCGCGAGGAAACCGTCTTGGAGGCTGTTCGCCGCGAGCCCCATCCAGCCGGTCATCCAGGCCCTGGTGCCTGACTCGTTGTTGCTGCCCGCGAGGAGCGCGATCAGGTTGTCCAAGTCGTGGTCGCCCATCGCGTTGCCGACCCGCATCTTCTTCTCGACGGACGAGAAGGCGCTGTAAGCCTCTTCGAGCGACGACAGTTCCGGCCCGCCCGCGAGATCCGGGATCGCGGTCGCCAGCTGTTCCCGTTTCCGCCACGCCCAATCCGCGACCTGGGTGAACACGTCGAGCGCCCGGCACTCGACGTACTTCGCGTCCCGCACGCTCCAGCCATCACAGGCCTCCGCCTGTGGCCGGTTCGCCGCGGTTCCGTCATTGACCGCCCACTGGACGATCGGGCAGACCGTCAGATGGCCCCACGAGTCGACCGGGGCCTGCCATCGAGTGGGCTCCGGTGCCCCGGGGAACTGGCTCACGCCACCCCGCAGCAGCTGGCCGGCGTCGTGCAGCCAGCGCTTCTCCAGCGTCTGCCAGTAACTGTTGAGCGCAGCGGTGAGCGTTGCCGAATACTCGCTTCCGCTCATGTACTCGCCGGACATCGCACCCACCCCGTTTCGCGTCCCGCGGCCGGACGGGGCGGGATGCGGTCGAGGGTAACAGGCTACTGTGACGTATTGGGTTGAATTGTCACTTCTTCTCCGCGATCGGGCTACGAGGCGGCGGACGCCCGCCGGAAGGTGTTGTGCAGCACGGCCAGCAGCGCGTCGCGGACCGAAAGCCGTTGTCGCGCGTCGAAGGTGATCAGCGGGACGTCCTCACCCACCGCGAGAGCCCAGCGCACGTCTTCGAGGTCGTGCTTGAGCGAACCGTCGAAGACGTTCACCCCGACCACGAACGGCAATCCCGCCTTCTCGAAGTAGTCGACGGCCGGATAGCAGTCGTCGAGCCGCCGGGTGTCGACGATGACGAGCGCGCCGAGGGCGCCCAGCACCAGGTCGTGCCACATGAACCCGAACCGGTCCTGTCCCGGCGTGCCGAAGAGGTACAGCTTCACCTCTTCGTCGATGGTGATGCAGCCGAAGTCCAGCGCCACCGTGGTGGTGGTCTTCGACGGCACCTCCCCGCCGGAGCCGTCGACGGCCGCGCCCGCCGAGGTCATAGCGGCCTCGGTGGTCAGCGGTTTGATTTCGGAGATCGCGCCGACGGTGGTGGTCTTGCCGACCCCGAACCCGCCGGCGATGACGATCTTGACCGGTGTCGGCGGCTTGGCAGGCACCGGTTCAGCGAATTGCTTCGAGTCCACGAATGACCCTTTCGATCATGCCGAGGTCCTGGGTGAAGGCTCCGGCGGGGCGACGGAGCACGACGTAGCCGAGTGCGGCGAGATCCGCGACGAGCACCCTGGCCACGCCGATGTGCAGGCCGAGCATCGCCGCCACTTCGGCGACGGATTTCGTTTCCCGGCAAAGGGAAACGATCTCCCGCCGTTCGAAGGTCAGCCTCGCGTGCGAAGCCGCGCCGAGCCTGCTCGTGAGCACTTGAGCCTCGATTTCGAGCGTGCCGTCCACCGGCTGCGCGCGGCCGGCGGTGAGCAGATACGGGCGTAGCGGCGAGATGCCCTGTTCGGCGCCCCGTGGCTGAGGTACCTGGTCGTCGCTCATTCCCTTGTCCCCTCGTCAGTTCAGCTGCCGACGCTCTTCTTGAGTTCCTCGATCAGCGCGGGGGTGAGCACCTCGGTCGCGCGGTTGGCGAACATCGCCATCTCGTAGGCGATCGTGCCGAGGCTGGCCTGTTTGGTGGCGAGCACGCCGAGCGAGCACCCGATGCTGATCGTGCAGACCAGGAGGTAGCCCTGCTCCAGCTCGATGATGATCTTGTCGGGTGAGCCGAGCGGGTGGCTCTCGGAGACGCCGTGCGCGAGGCCGAGCATCGCCGAGCAGATCGCGGCCAGCCGGTCGGCGTTGGCCCGCTCCAGCTCGGACGACATCGCGATCAGCAAACCGTCGGCCGAGACGGCGATCGCGCCCATCGCGCTCGCCGTGTTCTGCGCGAAGCGCGTCACCAACCAGTTGAAGTTCCGGGCTTCGACGCTGACTCCGGTCGTCATCTCTTGCTCTTCTCTCTCTGTTGCATCTCCGGGTTGACGGCTTTCTCCAACCCGTCACTGAAGGCGTCGAACGCGGCACGCTCGGCCTCGGGGTCACGCATGCCCTTGGGCTTGGTGGTGTTCAGCGCCGTCCGCGCGGTCTGGTGCCGCGCGGCCGGACCTTTCGCGAGCCCTGGCGCCAGCTGCGCGCCGGGGACCCTTCTGGTGAGACCGCCGCGCGAGGCGGCGGGCACTGGCGTCGGGGTGGGCATCGGCGCCGGGACGGCCGCCGGCGGCGCGGTGGCCTTCGCCAGCCCGGCCTCGAAGCCGTCGAAGGCAGCCTTGGCCGCTTCTGGATCATGCCTGGACTTCGGTCGCGAAGGCGCTTCGGGGGCTCCGGGGAGCTGCGCGCCCTTGACCCGCCGTCGCAGCCCGCCGCGAGTCTCGCCGGGATCGGCGGCGGTGAGCGTCGGCGCGGGCGCCTGGTACACGGGCGCCGGTTCGGGCACCGGCACCGGAGCGGGCGCGGGTTCCGGGATCTCCCCGTCGGTTTTGCGGAACCACCGGAAGTCCTTGGGACGCATGCCGTCGCGCGGGATCATCCCGGCGATCGCCAGCGTCGGGGGCTCGTGCGTTTCTCGCGGCTCCGGCCGGGACGGAGGCTCGGGCTCGTCGCTCGGTTCCGCGGTCGGCCACACGGGTGGCGCCGGGACGGACTTCGGCGTGGGCGGCCGGTACGTCAGCAGGTTCGGCGGGACGGTGAGCCGCGCGGTGATCCCCGCGCCAGGCTCGGTCTCGGTCAGTTCGACCTTGAGCCCGTGCCGCCGCGCGAGCCGTCCGACCACGAACAGCCCGAGCACACTGGTCGGCGCCAGTTCGAGCCGTTCGCGTTCGACCAGCCGCCGGTTCTCCTCGGCCAGGCGTTCCGCGGTCATGCCGATGCCCTGGTCCACGATCACGATCAGGCAGGAGCCGTCGGGGAGGATCTTCGTTCCGACGTCCACAAAGGACTCCGGCGGGGAGAACGACGTCGCGTTCTCCAGCAGTTCGGCGAAGATCAGCACCAGATCGGAGCCGAACGGCGACGACAGCAGGACGTCGCCCACCGAACCGAGCCGGACCCGCTGGTAGTCCTCGATCTCCGCGAGCGCCGAACGCAGTGCCGTCGACAGTTCGATCGGACCGGAAATCCTTGCCTCGTCACGGTTTCCCGACACGACGAGGAGGTTGTCCGCGTTCCGGCGCAGGCGGGTGGAGAGATGGTCGAGCCGGTAGAGGCTGGCCAGCAGGGCGACGTCCTGCTCGTTGCGCTCCAGTTCGTCGACCAGCGCGAGCTGCCTGCCCACCAGGTTCTGCGTGCGCTTCGCGACGTTGGCGAACATGAGGCCGACGTTGCGCCGCGTGACGGCCTGCCGTTCCACCAGTTCGGCCGCGGTGGCCTGCACCCGGTTGAACGCCTCGGCCAGTTTGCCGAGTTCGTCCTGTGAGGACACTTCGATGGTGGCGAGCCGCGGCGCGAGTTCTTCGGCCTGCTCGGTGTCGGTGACGCGGACCAGTTCGGTGCTCGCGAGGTCGGCGACCGACGTCGCCGCCGTGGTCAGCTTCCGCAGCGGATCGGCGATCGACCGGCTGACCGCGATCGCGAGCCCACCGACCAGCAGGAACAGCACCCCGGCGCCGATACCGATCGTCCACGCCAGGTTCTGCGCGGCGTCGGCTCGCGCGGTCGCGGCGTCGGTGATGCCGGTGGTGACCGCGTCCTGGGCGAGGCGCCGCTGGTTCGACTGGGCGTCGACGGCGCCGAGGATGTCCGGCAGCAGGCTCTGCACGGCCTGCGGACCGCGGGCCTCCGGGAGCCTGGCTTCCAGCGCGTCGACCCGGCGGCCCGTCTCGCCCTGTTCCACCGCGACGACCTGCGTGGCCTGGGCGACGTCGGCCTGCTGCACGAACCGTTCGAGGAACAGCGACGACTGCTGTTTCGCGTCGGCCAGCACGGGCGTACCCGATTCGGGGGTGACCAGCACGATGATCAACGCCATCCCGCGCAACGAGTTCTCCTCGTTCGCGCGCAGCAGCGCGTCGAGCGCGGTCAGCTGCTGGGTGCCTTCCGCGTCACTGGTCTGCTGCGGGACCAGGCGGAGCGAGTTGATGACCGCGTCGATCACCGCGTGGTACGTCCGCGCCACGCTGTCGAGCGAGGCGCCACGCCGGAGGGCGTTCTCCCGGATCTCGTTCAGCGATCCGATGCGCACCAGCGCCGCCGCGAGTTCTTCCGGCGCGTCGGCGCTCAGCTGCGAACGCACCTGGTTCACCGTGTCGGCGACGACGGTCTGCTGTTTCAGCATCGCCGCACTGCTCGCCGACGATGACGCGATGTAGTGCGCCGTCAGCAGCCGTTCGCGCTGCAGTTCCCAGGCCAGCGTGCCGAGCGCGCGGGCCTGCGAGGCGACGTCGGCGGTGGTGCGGGCGGACCGGGCGTCGTCGATCTCCCCCGCGACGTAAGGAACCGACACCAGGACCACGGCGGTCAGCGGCAGCATCAGGAGCAGGTTGAGCTTGCCCCGGATACCGAGCCTGCCGAGCAATCCGGACCGCGGCCCGCGTTCGGGCCGGGTCTTCCCGTGCCTCATGGTCACCTTTCTCCCCGGCTCCGCCCGAGGTGTCCGCGGTGCTGTTCCCGGACGAGGTCTTCGATGGACGCGCGCAGCGCGACGAACTCCGGCGCGCGTTTGACCGCGAGGTCGCGTTCGGCGGGCAGGTCGACCGCGATATCGGCGGCCACCCTGCCCGGATCCGAGGCCAGCACCACGACGCGACGGCCGAGGAAAACGGCCTCCTCGACGTCGTGGGTCACCATCAGCACGGTGGTGTGCGTGTCGGTCCAGATCCGGCGGATCAGGACCTGCATGTCCTCTTTGGTCTGGACGTCGAGCGCGCCGAAGGGCTCGTCCAGCAGCAGCACGTCGGGCTCGCACGCCAGCGCCCGCGCGATGGCGACCCGCTGCTTCTGCCCGCCGGAAAGCTGTTTGGGCAACGACTTCCGCAGGTGACCGAGGCCCGTCTCGTCGAGATACCAGTCGACCCGGCGGGCTCGTTCGGCCTTGTCGATGCTCAGCAGTTCGAGTCCGAACGCGACATTGCTCTCCACCGTGCGCCACGGGTACAGCGCGCCGTGCTGGAACACCAGTCCGCGATCCGGGCCCGGCCCGGTCACGACGTCGCCGTCGAGGGTGATCAGGCCTTCGGTCGGCTCGGTCAGTCCCGCGATCAGCGAAAGCAGGGTCGATTTGCCGGACCCGCTCGCGCCGACCACGCAGACGAAGTCGCCGCGCGTGACGTCGAGATCGATCCCGTCGAGCGCCCGGGTGGTCTTGCCGCGGACCGTGTAGTCCTTGGCGACCGCCTTCAGCTGAAGCGTCATGCCGCCCACTTCCCGACCCGGGCCCGCAGCAACCGCAAGGCGATGTCGATGACCAGTCCGAGCAGGCCGATCACGATCAGCAGCGCGAAGATCCGGTCGGTCTGGGTGAACCGCTGCGCCCGCATGATCCGCAGGCCGAGCCCGGCGGTGGCGTTGATCAGCTCGGCGACCACCACGAAGTTCCACGCGGCCGCGGCGTTGACGCGGGTCGCGTCGATCATCCCGGGCAGCGCGTGCGGGACGATCACCTTGCGCAGGACCTCGCCCCGCCGCGCGCCGAGTGTGTACGACACGTCGAGCAGCGAACGAGGCACCCCGCGGACGGCGTCGGCGATCATCAGCGTGTTGAAGAAGACCGTGCCGAGGAACAGGACCGCGACCTTCGACGGTTCGCCGAGACCGAGCCAGATCATCAGCAGCGGGATGAACGCGCTCGCCGGCAGGTAGCGCAGCATCGCGATGACCGGCTCGAAGAGCGCCAGTCCCGCGTCGAACGTCCCCATCACGATGCCGAGCGGCACCGAGACGAGGATCGCGAGCCCGAAGCCGAGCAGTACACGCTGCGTGGTGGCCCAGAGATCGCTGAACAGTTCGCCGGACTCGATCATCTTCAGCAGCGCGTCGAACACCGCGACCGGCGTCGGGAGGAACATCGGCTTGATCGTGCCCAGCGCGTTCAGCGTCACCCAGATCAGCAGCGGGATCACGAACGAGGCCACCGCCAGTGTCCACCGCCAGCGCGTGGGGATCGGCGTACGGAGTGAGAGCAGCGGCGAGGCGTTCGGCTTGAGGCCCGCCCGGCGGGGCAGCGGCGACCAGTCCGGTCGCGCGCCGCGCCGCTCTTCCTGCGCTTCGGCTAGCCGCTGTTCGTCGTCGAGGCGGCGCGCTTCGGCCTCGTCGGCGGCGTCCGTCCGCTGAGCGGCCCGCCCCGACGCGTCCGTGGCGCTCACTTCACCGCCTTGACGTACTGGTCGTCGAACAGCCCGTCGAAGTTCGGCCTGCTCTGCGCGAGACCGTTGGAGACGATGAAGTCGGCGATCTTGCCCGCCTGGAAGTTGAGGTGGGCGGGGGTGACGCCAGGGGTGAACGCGTCGAGGTTCTGCTGCTTGGTGAAGATCGTGGTGCCCGCGTCGTAGCTCTTGTACTCCTCGACCGACACCGCGCCGCGTTTGGCCATGATCCGCACGGCCTCGTCCCGGTTCTGCTTGATCCACTCGATGGTCTCGAACCAGGTGTTCACCAGCCCCTGGACCTCCTTCTTGCGCTCCTTCGACATCTGCTCGGAGACGACAAGGTGGTCGGGGATGGCGCCGGGGAACTCGGCGGACGTCGCGATCGCGCGGCTGCCCGGGCGCTCGAGCGCCTTCGTGGTGAAGGGCGCGAAGGCGGCGACGGCGTCGACCTGCTCGCCGACGAACGCGGCCGCGGCGGCGTCGGTCAGCAGCGGGACCAGCTCGATGTCCTTCTCGGTCAGCTTCGCCTCCTGCAGCGCCAACAGCAGCAGGTAGTGGTCGACGGTGCCCTGCTCGACGGCGACCTTCTTGCCCTTGAGGTCGGCGACGCTGGTGATCCCCTGGCGGGCGATGACCTTGTCGTTGCCGGTCGAGTTGTCGTTGACCAGCACGACCGACAGCTTCGCGCCACCGCTGACCGACGCGAGCGTGTCGTTCAGGGTCTGGCTGTTCGCGTCGATCGCGCCGGAGGAGAGGGCGTTGATGCTCTCGGTGTAGCTGTCGAACCACTTCAGGTCGACGTTCACGCCGTTCTTCTCGAAGAGTCCCTTCTCCTGGGCGACCGCCCACGGGAACCAGCCCGGCCAGGCGCTGTAACCGATCGTGACCTTGGTGCCGGAAGCGGCCGTGCTGTCGGAACAAGCCGAAAGGGCGGTCACGCCCGCCAGCGAAAGGACGCACAACAACGCCGTCACGAGACGGCGGGAACGGGAAATCACAACGCACTCCTGGGGAAGGGGAGTAACTCGGGCGTGGAAAGTTCCGGCTGTTCGAGCGCAGGACTGATCAACCGGTGTCGAACTCCCTCACGGAAGCCCGGCCGGCAATGGCGATGGCGCGGCCGCACACCCGGCCGTCCCATCAAAACCTCTGAACACTCTGGATAGAGGTGATCACCCCGTTGCTCTCGGCGGCGATCCTATCGAGTGGCGCAAGGTCTACCTAGTGTGATCGTCGGCTCTTGCACGATTCGCTGTCACATTCTGCTAAATCCGGCCGTTCGCCCCAAAGGGCGGAGTCTCGTCAGGCCGGCAACCCCGCTTCGGGCGCCGTACGTCCATCGGGTGTCGGGTGAAAATTTCGCCCGTCGTCCGGAGGGAGCAGAGGATGAAACTTCGTGCGGCCGCGTTGTGCGTCGCGGGTGCGGCGCTCTTGTCCACCTTGGCCGGTGCGGGGCAGGCGAACGCGACCAGACCGTCGAGTCTGGTCCTGAGCCCGAGCGCCGTCGTCGCAGGTGGGACGGTCACGGCGGACATCTACTGCCTGCGTCCGTCGGGGGCGGGCGAGCTCGCGGCGACCCTTGTCGCGGACGGGCTCGCCGCGCCGATTCCCTTGCGGGTGGTGGGAGACGGCGGCACCGGCGGCATCGGTGTCGCGTTGCGCGGCGACGGTCCGGTGGGGACGGTGCCGGGGCGGTACACGGCGTCGTACGACTGCTGGGGCTGGATCGTCCGCGCCGAGTTCACGGTCACGAACTGACAGCGCGGCGGAAGTCATGAACCCGGTTTCGGGACGCGAATCGGCGTCCCGGAACCGGCCTTCGCCGGCACATCTCACGGAGATGGTGCGCGCGGTAATTTCTGTCAATCGACAGAATTGGCTCGGGAGGGCGCGGGCCCGTCGTGAAAACCGGAAGAATTGTTCGTGAAGCGCCGAAACTTCGACGAAACAAAAGCGGAAAAGGGTGATCGGCAATTCCTTGTCGCTCCGTGCGGACCCGGTCTGTGCAGGCGCTTTCCGTCGTTTGCGCGGCCGGGTGCGAATTCATGGGCGAGCGGACGGAATCGAGGCGAAGGCCTCGGGTGACCGACGATCGACCTTGATCGATCAGGTCGGGCCAGGTAACGGGGAGGTGACGGCTTGCGGTCCAGCGGCTACACACAGATGATCGGGCAGGGGTGGCGGGTGTCACCGTTCAGTGGGTTTCGCCGCCGCCGTCTAGGCAATACCGTCGGCGGCAAAGCCGAAGTCATGGCCCCGATCGGGTACGGAGGTTTGGCGGATGATGCCGGAGATCAAAGAGGGCGCCGACGACGCCGTCGTTCGCCTGCCCGGAATGAGGGTGGCCTACGAAGGGGCCGCCTTCGACGAGTCCGCGCTGGCGGAGACGTGGACCGCCCAGCTGCAGGACTGGCTGAACCAGGCCGTCTCCGCCGGGATCCCCGAACCGAACGCGATGGTGCTCGCCACCGCCGACCCGGAAGGCAGGCCGTCCTCCCGGACCGTCCTGTGCAAGGGCCTCGACGAGCGCGGTGTCGTCTTCTACACGAACTACACCTCGACCAAGAGCCACGACCTCACCGCGACGCGCTACGCGTCGATCACCTTCCCGTGGTACGCCCTGCAGCGTCAGGTCCACGTACGCGGCGAGGTGGAGAAGGTCAACGTCGCCGAGACCGCCGAGTACTGGGCGTCCCGCCCGCGTGGTTCGCAGCTCGGCGCCTGGGCGTCGCCGCAGTCCCGCGTCGTCGACGGCCGCCGTGCCCTCGAGAACGCGCTCCACGGGATCGAACGCCGGTTCGCCGACGTCGAGAACATCCCGTTCCCGCCGCACTGGGGCGGGTGGCGCATCCGGCCGGACGTCGTCGAGTTCTGGCAGGGCCGCGAGGACCGCATGCACGACCGGCTCCGCTACGTCCGCACCGACGACGGCTGGCAGGTTGAGCGCGTCGCGCCGTGATATTTGTCTGTGTTTTTTGTCGAGCGCTGACGAAAAGCGCGCCGAAGGGGCGCCCAGACCGCTTGCGACTCGCGTTGGGAGCGGAGGGCGCCCCTTCATCGCGTTTTCGTGGGCCTTCGGCCCGAAAGAGGGCGCTCGACGGTGAAGTCTCCCCGTCGCGCTGGCGCGCTCCCGGGAGACCGTTGGGTCACCGAGTCTCGGTGCGGCTGCGTGGCGGGCTGAAGGGGCCCTTCACCTCATAAGACGCGGCGATAGCGGCCTTCACCGCGTCTGACGAGGGGAAGGGGGCCTTCACGCGCGGCCCGGTGAGGTAAATCGCGCGCGGATGGTTAGTTAGCGCGGCTAAGCTGTCTGGTTGTGAGTGACGACGTGGGGGTTGACCAGCGCAAAGGTGTCCGCAAGCTGTTCGGCTCGATAGTCGTCGACACCCGGCCGCTCAAGATCCCCGCGTTCCGCCGCCTCTGGCTGTCCACCGCGGTCACCGCCGTCGGCAGCCAGCTCACCGCCGTCGCGGTCCCCAAACAGGTCTTCGACCTCACCGGCTCGTCGGCGTACGTCGGCCTGACCGGCCTGGTCGCACTGATCCCGCTGCTCGTCTTCGGTCTCTGGGGCGGCGCCATCGCGGACGCCGTCGACCGCCGCAAACTCCTGCTCGTCACCAATGTCGGAGTCACCCTCACCTCGGCCGTCCTGTGGCTCCAGGCGTTCCTGAACCTCGGTTCCGTCTGGCTCGTCCTGGGGCTGCTCGCGGTCAACCAGGCGTTCTTCGCGATCAACATGCCGACCCGCGGTGCCGTCGTCGCCCGGCTGGTCCCGGACAGCCTCATCGCTCCCGCGACCGCGCTCAGCAGCACGATGTCCACCTTCGGCGCGGTCTTCGGCCCGCTGCTCGCCGGTTCGCTGATCCCGATCCTCGGCCTCTCGACGCTCTACCTGATCGACGTCATCGCACTGACCTTGACCCTCATCGCGGTCTGGAAGCTGCCCCCGATCCCGCCGCTCGGCGAGATCGCGCGCCGCGCCGGCCTCCGCGACATCATCGACGGCTTCAAATACCTGGCGACCCAGAAGATCCTGCTGGCCTCGTTTCTCGTCGACATCATCGCGATGGTCGCGGGCATGCCGCGCGCGCTGATCCCGGAGATGGCGGAACGCACCTTCGGCGACCCGCCCGGCGGCGGCCCGGCCCTGGGCTGGCTGTACGCGGCGCTCCCCGCCGGCGCGATGCTGATCGGCCTCTTTTCCGGCTGGCTGACCAGGATCCGCAAACAAGGTGTCGGCGTGATCGTCTCGATCTGTGTCTGGGGCGCCGCCGTCGCCGGTTTCGGGCTCGCGAACTCGCTGTGGCTCGCGGTGTTCTTCATGGCCCTCGCCGGGGCCGCCGACATGGTCAGCGCGATCTACCGCATGTCGATCCTGCAGCTCGCGACCACCGACGAGATGCGCGGACGGCTGCAGGGCGTGTTCACCGTCGTCGTCGCGGGCGGCCCGCGGATCGCCGACCTCACCCACGGCTGGGCCGCCGCCGGTGTCGGCACCGCCGCAGCGGCCTCCGGCGGCGGAGTGCTGGTCATCGTCCTGGTCATCGGCGCGGCGCTGCTCGTGCCGTCGTTCTGGCGGTACCGGGCCCCGGTGGACTGAGCCTTCCGGGCTATCGTCGGGCCCATGCGTATTTCACGGGCGATCATCCTGTTCGCCGCTGTCATCGCGACCCTTTCCGCCTGTTCGTCCGGGGACGAGAAGACGGACAACGCGGCCAAGCCGTCGAGCCAGGCTCCCGCTCCTTCCGCCGCGCCGAGTTCCTCGGCCGCTCCCACCGGTGGCAACGGATCGAAGGAGCCGTGCGCGCTGCTGCCCGCCGAGGCCGTGGGCAAGGCGGTCTCGATCCAGGGCGTGACGTCGGCGCCGGGTCCGGTGCAGGACAACGCCGCCAACGGTGGCAAGGCCAAGAGCTGTGTCTACTCCGCCGCGGGCAAGCAGATCGGCGCGCTCGCGGTCACCCGCTTCGAGGGCAACAAGATCAAGCCCGCCGAGATGGTCGCCGCGCTGAAGAAGGCCAAGCAGAACGCGAAGGACGTCGCCGGTGTCGGCGAAGGCGCCATCTACTACACCGACGAGAACAAGACCGCGACGCTGGCGGCCGCCGAGCTCGTGGACAACGTGCCGGTACTGGTCAACTACACCGGGCCGACCAAGATGACGCAGGAAATGATGCTCCCGCTGGTGAAGACCGCGGTCGACGCCAACTGAGCGGATTACCCAAAGGCGTGCTTCGTCAACCCGTGACGAAGAACTGACCAAACCGGACTGTCGGCACCAGACGTGATACGGCACACTCTTGCCGCATGGCGGACACGACGACAACAGAACAGACCGGTCCGGCCGGTCAACCGAGCCTCAAGCGGGTGATGGGTTCCAAACTCCTGCTGTTCTTCGTGGTGGGGGACATCATCGGGACGGGCGTGTACGCGCTCACCGGGCAGGTGGCGGGCCGGGTGGGCGGCGCGCTGTGGCTTCCCTTCCTGATCGCGTTCGTGGTCGCGTTCATGACCGCGTTCAGCTACCTGGAACTGGTCGGGAAGTACCCGCAGGCGGCGGGGGCCGCGCTCTACACGCACAAGGCGTTCAAGCTCCGCTTCCTCACCTTCATGGTGGCGTTCGCGGTGATGTGTTCGGGGATCACGTCGGCCTCGTCGGCGGCGAAGGCCTTCGGCGAGACCTACCTCAAGGAGTTCATCACCGCGCCGATGCCGCTGGTGGCGATCCTGTTCGTGATCGGCCTCGCGCTGATCAACTTCCGCGGGGTCTCCGAATCGGTGAAGACCAACGTGGTGCTGACCTGCATCGAGATCGCCGGCCTGCTGATCATCATCGGGGTCGGTGTGTGGGCGGTGCTCAACGGCAGCGGGGACGCCTCCCGGCTGGTCGAGTTCGACACCGAGAACCAGACGATGCTGGTGGCGATCACGTCGGCGACGTCGCTGGCGTTCTTCGCGATGGTCGGTTTCGAGGACTCGGTGAACATGGCCGAGGAGTGCAAGGACCCGATCCGGATCTTCCCGAAGGCGATGCTGTGGGGCATGGTCATCGCCGCGACCATCTACATCATGGTCTCCGTGACCTCTTCGCTGCTGGTGCCCGCGGACGAGCTGGAGGCGGCCAAGAGCAGCGCGCTGCTGAAGGTCCTCGACGTCGGCGCGCCCGGCTTCCCGCGTGAGATCTTTTCCGCGATCGGCCTGTTCGCGGTGATCAACTCGGCGCTGATCAACATGCTGATGGCCAGCCGTCTGCTCTACGGCATGGCGAACCAGCGGATCATCCCGAAGCAGCTGGGCACCGTGCACCCGTTCCGCCGCAGCCCATGGGTGGCGATCGTGTTCACCAGCCTGATCGCGATCGGCCTTGTGTCCTTTGTGGACATCGGGGTGCTGGGCGGCACGACGGCGTTGCTGCTGCTGGCGGTGTTCGCCATCGTCAACGTCGCGGTCCTGGTGCTGCGCAAGGAGAAGTCGACGCACAAGCATTTCCGCGCGCCGACGATCATCCCGGTGCTGGCCGCGATCTTCTGCGTCTACCTGGTGACGCCGCTGTCCGGGCGGCCCGCGCGCGACTACAAGGTCGCCGCGATCCTGCTCGGCGTCGGCATCGTGCTCTGGGGGATCAACTGGCTCATCATGCGGGCCACGCACAAGGAAGAGGACCGGCAGCCCGTCGAGCCGCCGGTCGGCTGACGCTCAACCGCGGCTGAGCGACTGGTACTCCACCGGGCTGTGGGCCGAGAACACGGTGACCTCGTCGGCGTGTTCTCGGCTCAGCTCCCGCAGCCGCTCGACGTTCTCCAGCCGCGGTTTGCGCAGGGTCTGCACCATGTTCTGGAACGCGGTCATCCCCGGCGGGCAGTGCGGCTTCACGGGATCCAGCTGACCGTGGAAGAAGTACGCGTCGCCCGCGTGCAGCAGCCAGCCGTCGCCGGTGTCGACGGCCACCCCGGTATGGCCCTTGGTGTGTCCCGCGAGCGGTACCAGCAGGATCTCCGGCGGCAGGCCTTTCAGTTCGCGGACGGCCTGGAAACCGAACCACTCGTCCCCGGCCTCGTCGTACTGACTCCACAAGGGACGGTGGGCGAACTGGTTGGCGCGGAACCGGAACTTCTCGCTCTGGTTGGACGGTGACGTCGCCGCGTCGTGCTCCGCCGTGCGGACGTGCACGACGGCGTTCGGGAAGTCCGCGAGCCCGCCCGCGTGGTCGACGTCGAGGTGGGTGCAGATGATGTGCCGGACGTCTTCGAGCTTGTGGCCGAGTGCCTCGACGTGGTGAGCCGCGGTCTCCGTCTCGACCGGCTTCGCGCCGACCATGAGCGTGAACGGCGTGCCGAGCCACGCACCGGGATTCTCGACGCCCTTGCGGCCGAAACCGGTGTCCACCAGTACGAGTCCGTCGCCGGTCTCGATGAGCAGGCAGTGCGCCACCAGCTCCGAGCGGCGCAGCAGTCCGGGCTGGCCGTCGAGCAGCTTGCCTCCCGGTGCGCGCATCGTGCCGCAGTTCAGGTGGTGCACCTTCATAGCCTGCTCCTCTGGCTGAGCCGTTCGAATGCGGTGGCGTCGTGCGCGGCGAAGACCGTCACCTCGTCACCGTTGTTACTGACAAGTTCGCGCAGCCGGCGCTGGTTGTCCAGTCGTGCGGTCTTCTCCGTCTGCATGTACGACTCGAAGAAGCCCAAGGCCAGAGGGATATGCGGCTTTCGCTCCAGTTCGCCGCCGTGGAAGACGGCGTCACCGGCGTTGAGGAGCCAGCCGTCGCCGGTGTCGACCGCGACGCCGGCGTGCCCGCGGGTGTGCCCGGCGAGGGGGATGATCAGGACGTCCGGGACCCCTTCGAGTTCGCGGACGGCGTCGAAACCGAACCACGGCTCGCCGTCGGCGCGGTACGACCTCCACTGTGGACCGTGGCTGAACTGGACCTTCCGGTAGCGGCTCGCCTCCTTGCGGTCGATCGGCTTCTCCAGCGCCTGGAGTTCGCGATCGTGGACGTGGACCCGCGCCTGGGGGAAGTCGACGAGCCCGCCCGCGTGGTCGAGGTCGAGGTGGGTGAGCACGATGTCGCGCACGTCGGCCGGGTCGAAACCGAGCTTGCGGATCTGGGTGGTGGCGCTGAGGTCGTCGTCGCTGTCGGGGTGGACGAGCCGGACGAAACCGGCGCCGAGCCATTCGACCGGGCGGGTGACGGTCGGCGTTCCGACACCGGTCTCGACGAGCACGAGCCCGGTGTCTGTCTCCAGGAGAAGACAGTGGCAGATCAGTTCGGCGCGCCGGAACAGACCGGGCCTGCCGTCGATGAGTTTGCCGCCGACCGGCCGCATGGTTCCGCAGTTCAGGTGATGGACGCGCATCAGGACAGCTCCCGTTCGAGGGTGGCACGGAGGTGAGGGGCGATCGCGCGCAGCGGCGCGGTGTCGTGCAACGTCTTGGCCAGCAGCAAGCCGCCCTCGATGGCGGCGAGGACGACCGTGGCCAGGTGGTCCGCCTTGTCGGTGTCGATCGCGCCGGCGATGACGGTGTGCCAGGACGTGTAGCCGTCGGCGCAGGCCTGACGGATCACCTCGCTGTCACCCGACGCGTCCAGCGCGACCGTCGCGAGTGGACAGCCGCGCTGGAAATCCGACTCCTCCAACGAGGTCGCCAGCGCTTCGACCACGTTCTCGATCCCGGTGACGACGTCGGGCGCGTCCGCCGCGATAGTGCGCAACCGGTCGCACAGCCGGTCGGCGGACTGGCGGATGGCCTCGGCGGCCAGCTGCTCCTTGCCGCCGGGGAAGTGGAAGTAGAGCGATCCCTTGGGCGCGCCGACGGCGGCGACGAGCTGGTTGAGACCGGTGGCGTGGTAACCCTGCTGGTGGAAGAGCTCGGCGGCGGAATCGAGCATGCGCTGCCGGGTGTCGGTGCGGCGGACCATGCGACCGACTGTAGCTCAAACTATGACGACCGGTCTAGTAAGACTCGCGATGCCGCACACGCGTGATCAGACACGGAACTCACGTGATTGAAGGCGTAACTCACGTGATCAAGCGCCGCACTCGCGAGTTCGCCCTCCAATCACGCGAGTTACGCGCCTGATCACGTGAGTTACGTGTCTGATCACGCGAGTTACGCCTTGGCGCCCGAGGCCGGGTGCGCGAGCCTGCGAGTCGCTAGACGCCGATCGCGGACGCCGACCCGCCGAACTGTTGCCGCAGCTCGCGTTTGAGCAGCTTCCCGGAAGCGTTCTTCGGCAGTTCACCGACGAAATGCACCGACTTCGGCACCTTGTGCGCCGCCAGCGACTTCTTGGCGAACTCGATCAGTTCCGCTTCCTCAACGGATTCCTTCGCCACGACCACCGCCGCGATCGCTTCGATCCAGCGTTCGTGGGGCAGGCCGACGACGGCGACCTCGGCGACGGCGGGATGCGCGTACAGCGCGTCCTCCACCTCGCGCGAAGCGACCAGGACGCCACCGGTGTTGACGACGTCCTTGATCCGGTCGACGACGAACAGGTAGCCCTCTTCGTCCTGTCGCACCAAATCGCCGGAGTGGAACCAGCCGCCCGCGAACGCCTCCACCGACTCCTCGGGTTTGCCCCAGTAGCCCGTGCACAGCTGGGGAGAGCGGTAGACGACCTCGCCGAGTTCGCCAGGCGGGAGGTCGTTCATCTCGGCGTCCACCACCCGCGTCTCGACGAAGAGGACCGGGCGGCCGACGGAATCCGGCCGCGCGTCGTGCTCTTCGGGCCGCAGCACTGTCGCGAGTGGACCGATCTCCGACTGGCCGAAACAGTTGTAGAACCCGACTTCCGGCAGCCGTGAGCGCAGTGCCTTCAGTACCGGGACCGGCATGATCGACGCGCCGTAGTAGGCCTTGGTGAGGCAGCTCAGATCCGCGTCCGCGAGACCGGGATGGTTCGCGAGGCCCACCCAGACGGTCGGCGGGAAGAACAGGGAAGTGATGCCCTGGCGGGGAATCCGCGCGAGGATGTCGCCGAGGTCGGGTGCCTCGACGAGGTGGTTCGTCGCACCGACGGCCAGACCGGGCATGAGGAAGACGTGCATCTGGGCCGAGTGGTACAGCGGCAGCGCGTGCAGTGGCACGTCGCGGTCGCTCAGGTCGAGCGCCGCGATACAGGACGAATATTCGTGCACCAGCGCGCGGTGGGTGAGCATCGCGCCCTTCGGCCGCGAGGTCGTCCCGGACGTGTAGAGCAACTGGACCAGATCTTCGTCCGCGACCCCGGACTCCTCGTGCGGCTCGACGGATTCGTCCAGCGCCCAGTCCAGAACGTCCAGTGTGGACACATGATCGACACCGGCGTGCCCGGCCAGCGCGGGGTCGACGAAGGCGACGGCGGGTTCGGACTGCGTGAGCAGGTACTCGAGTTCTTCACCGCGCGCGTTGAAGTTCACCGGCACGTGCACCAGCCCCGCCCGCGCGCAACCGAGGTACAGCAACAGGTACGCGTCGGAGTTCTTGCCGAAGGCCGCGACGCGGTCACCGTGGGCGAGCCCGCGGCCGAGCAGCTTCGCCGCGACCCGGCCCGCCGCGCGGTCGAGTTCCGCGTAGGTCCACACGCGATCGGCGAACGTGAGCGCGACCCGGTCCGGGACGCGTCGCGCGCTCCGTTCCAGGACGCGGCCGACGGTGCTGGGGTAGCCGGGAACGGTCATCGCGGCGGTCTCCTTCGTCCGGGCGTGGCGCTCCCACACTACTTCGGGCAAGGCCGCCGGTAACCTCGTCCGCATGGCCAATCCCACCGGAGAGCAGTTCGAGATCACCCGCGGCAACGCGCGCGCCGTCGTCACCGAGATCGGTGCCGGGTTGCGCGCGTTCGAGGTCGGCGGAGTGCCCTATGTCGAGGCGTTCGCCGAGGACGAGAAGCCACCGAAGGGCGCGGGCCAGGTGCTGCTGCCCTGGCCGAACCGCACCAAGGGCGGCCAGTGGGTGTACCAGGGTGAGAAACAGCAGCTCCCGATCACCGAGGAGGCGCGCGGCAACGCGATCCACGGCCTGACCCGGCACGAGGAGTGGGAACTCCTCGAACACGCGGAGTCGTCGATCACGCTGGCCATCGACGTCCCGGCCCAGGGTGGCTGGCCGGTGCCACTGCGCGCGACGATCACCTACGAGATCTCGCCGCGCGAACTGGTCGTGACGCACGAGATCCGCAACGAGGGCGAGAGCCCGATCGGCGTCGGGCTCGGCACGCACCCCTACTTCCGCATCGGCGACGTGCCCACCGACGAGCTGACCCTGACGCTGCCCGCGAGCCGGGTCCGCCCGTATCTCGGCGACGAGCAGATGCCCTACGCCGACGAGCAGGACGTGGAGGGGACCGAGTACGACTTCCGGTCCGGCAAGGTGCTCGAAGGCGTCGACCTCGATACGGCGTTCGGCGGGCTGAGCGTGGCCGAGGACGGGAACCACCACCACGTCCTCTCGCACGGGGAGCGGGAGCTGCTGGTCTGGGCCGGGCCGGACTTCCGCTGGGCGCAGGTGTTCACCCCGGCAGACCTGGTCGGCCGCGGCCGGGCGGTGGCGATCGAGCCGATGACCTGCCCCGCGGACGCGCTCAACACCGGCACCGACCTGATCGATCTGGAGCCCGCCACTTCGTGGACCGGCAGCTGGGGAATCCGGGTCCGCTGATGACGGCACTGCTCCGGCTGGGACCCGTGGACGCGGGCGAGGTGCTCACGCTGCAGCGCGCGGCGTACGTCCCGGAGGCCAGGGAGCACGAGAACCTCGACCTCCCGCCGCTGCTGGAGACCTTCGAACAGGCCAAGGAGGCCCTGGGTGACCCCGCGTGTTTCGCCTGGGGCATCAGGGAATCCGGACGGCTGGTGGCGAGCGTCCGGATCGTCGTGGACGGCGAGGCCGGTCTCGTCGGCAGGCTCATCGTGGCGCCGGACAGGCAGGGACACGGCCTCGGCAGTTCGTTGCTGCTCGCCGCCGAGGCCGCCGCCCCGCCTTCGGTGACCGTGTTCCGCCTGTTCACCGGGGAGCGGAGCGCCGGTCCGCTGCGGATGTACCGGAAGCTCGGCTACGTCGAGACGCACCGCACGCCCGAGAAGCACTACGAACTGGTCCACTTCGAAAAGCCCCGCGTGCGGACCGGCGGCCCAGTTCGTTAGCGTGTCAAAGTATGTCTGACAAAGCACAGGTCAAGGCCATCGTCGGTGGTTACGTCGTCCCGGTCGACGGTGATCCCATCGACGGCGGCACGGTCCTCATCGAGAACGGGAAGATCGCCGCGGTCGGCACGGACGCCGACGTCGACGTCCCCGACGACGCCGAACTGATCGACGCCGCGGGCAGCTGGGTGCTGCCCGGATTCATCGACGCGCACGCCCACCTCGGCGTGCACGAAGACGGCGAAGGCTGGTCCGGGAACGACACCAACGAGATGACCGATCCCAACGGCGCCCGGTTCCGGGCGATCGACGGGATCGACCCGTACGAGCCCGGCTTCGACGACGCGCTCGCGGGCGGCGTCACCAGTGTGGTCATCAAACCCGGCTCCGGGAACCCCATCGGCGGGCAGACGATCGGCGTCAAGACCTGGGGCCGGACGGTGCTCGACATGATCTTCGCCGAGGGCGTCAGCGTGAAGAGCGCGCTCGGCGAAAACCCGAAGCGGGTCTACGGCGAGAAGAAGCAGACGCCGTCGACCAGGCTGGGTGTCGCGTCGACCATCCGTGACGCGTTCACCGCCGCGCGCAACTACGCCGCCCAGCGCGACCACGCCGCCGGCGAGGGCAAGCCGTTCGACGTCGACCTGACCAAGGAGACGCTGGCCAAGGTCCTCGACGGCGAGCTGTACTGGGACCAGCACGTCCACCGCGCCGACGACATGGTGACCGCGATCCGGCTGGCCGACGAGTTCGGCTACAAACTGGTGATCAACCACGGCACCGAAGGGCATCTGATCGCGGACCTGCTCGCCGAGCGGGACGTGCCGGTGATCCTCGGCCCGCTGTTCACCACCAAGTCCAAAGTGGAGCTGCGCAACCGCACCCTGCGCGCGCCCGGCATCCTCGCCAGGGCGGGTGTCCGGATCGCGATCACCACGGACCACCCGGTCGTGCCGATCAACTTCCTGGTGTACCAGGCCGCGCTGTCGGTGAAGGACGGCCTCGACCCGGAGACCGCGCTGAAGGCGCTGACCGTCAACCCGGCCGCGATGCTGGACCTCGACGACCAGGTCGGCTCGCTGAAGCCGGGCCTCGACGCCGACGTGGTCATCTGGTCGGGTGACCCGCTGGACGTGATGAACCGGGCCATGCGGGTGTTCGTGCGCGGACGCGAGGTCTACCACTTCGACGAGGAGACCGGCGTCGGCGTCACCGAGGAGCGGCGTTACCGCGAAGGCTGAACCCGGCCTTGTCAGAACGACGGGCCCGTGCTCTCATGTGTTACACACGGGGGAGGATGTGTAACACATGAAGCGCTGGGTCTTCGTTCTGGTCGTCGGTATCGGTTTCCTGGTCGTCACCCTGCTGTTCGCGCGTGAGGATCCGGACGTCGTCAAATGCGGTGGCCGGATCATGGGTCCCGGCGACGTCTGCGAAAGCACCAAGGGCAGCCGCGTCGTCGACGTGGACACTTACGACCAGATGAAGGCCGCCGCCGAGTCCAGGGCCGAGACGTTCCGCGACCATGGGCTCTGGATGGCCGGGGTCGGGGTGGCGCTGACCGGCTTGGGGACGACGATGCTGATCCGCGGGAAGCGGCGCAAGGACCGCGCCGTCGCCGCGGCTCGGCAGGACGCGCAGTGGCCGGGTTTCGCTCAGCAGCAGGCCCCCGGCGCCCGGTTTCAGTCCCCGCCTCAGTGGCAGCCCGTGCCGGGGCAGCGGCCTTATCCGCCGCAGACCGGATGGCCGCAGCAGCCGCCGCAGGCCGGTCCGCCGCCACAGCGGTTCGGCCCGCCGGGGCACGGCGGCTCCTGAGTGGTGGGGCGGTTCTAGCCAAAGGTGTCTTGGGTGCCTACCTGGCCACGGCCGACGTTGCGAAAGCCACTTTCGCAACGTCCGGCGGGACAATCCACCCAGCGCGACCCCTGCGGTACGGGAAGAGGTACCGGTATCGAAGGGGTCAGGTCTCGTGGCCGATCACGCGTGTCGTCCCTCCCGGCACGCGAACGCCACCCGTGCGCCCTCCTTGCCGCTCACGAGAGCAGCCTACCGAGGTCCAGCTTCACCGGAAACGGCTCGGTGGCGGCGAATTCGCCGGTCATGGCCGGAGCGTCCTGATACCCGAGTTCGCCCGCTTGGTGGCAGGCGACAAGCGAGACCGGCTCGCTGAGATCGACGATCCAGTAATGCGGGATCCCCGCGTCGGCGTACTCGCCGTGTTTGGTCACGTAGTCGGTGCGCTTCGAGCCAGGTGACACGATCTCGACCACCACGACGACGTCGTCCGCGTGGTACATCGTGTCTTCTTCGTCGATCCGTTCGCCCGCCTCGCGAAGGGCGACGATCAGATCCGGCCGCCTGGCGAAACCCGGCTCACCAGGCGGCACCAACCCGAGATCGACGTCGATGTCCTGGACGAATTCGAGGTGATCGGGCAGCTGCGATTCCAGCTGCCTCGCCAAGGCGTAGAGCGCCTTGTTGTGTCTCCTCTTGGGGCTCGGTGACAGGACAAGGCGGCCTTCCACGAGCTCGGTGAATCCGGAATCGGGCTCACCGAGCGCCGCGTACTCCGCGACCGACAGCAGGTGATCCTGGATGGCCCACCCTGGCTCACCGTGCGACCCGGTCGTGGAATAGGGAAGGGCTGTCACAGCGTCTCCTCACGTCTTCCACAGTGTCTCACGACTCTCGAGTGACCACTGGTGATCGTATCAGTGCGGAGAGTCAGCCTTTCCGGAGTTCCCGCGCGATCACCATGCGCTGGATCTGGTTCGTGCCCTCGAAGATCTGCGGCACCTTCGCCTCCCGCATGTACCGCTCCACCGGGAAGTCCTTCGTGTACCCGGCGCCGCCGAGGACCTGCACGGCGTCGGTGGTCACCTTCATCGCGCCGTCGGTCGCGACGAGCTTCGCGATCGACGCCTGCCGCTGGAACGGCAGCCCGCGGTCGCGGCGGCGGGCCGCGTCGAGGTACATCGCGCGCGACGTCTCGACGGTCGCGGCCATGTCGGCCAGCAGGAATTCCAGCCCCTGGAACTCGATGATCGGCCGCCCGAACTGCGTGCGGCCCTTCGCGTACTCGAGCGCCTCGTCCAGCGCGGCCTGCGCCAGCCCGACGGCGCAAGCGGCGATGCCCAGCCGTCCGGAGCTGAGCGACGACAGCGCGATCTTCAGCCCCTGGCCCTCTTCGCCGATCCGCCGGTCGGCGTCCACGGCGGCGTCCTCGAACATCAGCTGCGCCGTGGTCGACCCGGTGAGGCCCATCTTCCGCTCGGGCGGCGCCGCCGACAGGCCCGGCGTCGCCGCGTCGACGAGCAGGCAGGAGATGCCCTGGCCGCCGTCGTCGCTGGTGCGCACCATGGTCGTGTAGAAGTCGGCCTCACCCGCGTGGGTGATCCACGCCTTCGTGCCGTTCACGACATACCGGTCGCCGTCGAGCCGCGCGCGGGTCGAGAGGGCGGCCGCGTCGGAGCCGGCGTGGGTCTCCGAGAGCGCGTACGCGCCCAGCAGGCCGCCTTCCAGCATCGAGGGCAGCCAGCGGTCACGCTGCTCGTCGGTGCCATGGTGCGCCAGCGCGAAGCAGGACATCGTGTGCACGGAGAGCCCGACGCCGACCGACATCCACGCGGCCGCGATCTCCTCCAGAACCTGCAGGTAGACCTCGTACGGCAGCTCGCCGCCGCCCCAGCGTTCCGAGTACGGCAGGCCGAGCAGCCCGGCCTGCCCGAGCAGCCGGAACTGCTCGCGCGGGAAGTGCGCGGTCTCCTCGTACTTGCTCGCGATCGGGGCGAGCTCCTCGCGCGCGATCTCCTTGGCCAGGTCGATCAGATCCTGGGCCTCGGTGCTGGGCAGCAGACGGTCCGCCGGCATGGCTCCTCCGAGCTGTACTAAAAACAGTACTGTGGGCTGATTCAGCGTACAGTAGACGGCGCTGGGGGGACACCGTTCGCGTAGGGGATAGTGATCCGATGACCTCGCGCCGCCAGCCGACCGCGCGTCAGAGAGCGCTGCTCTCGGAGCTTGAAGCGGTCTTCCTCGCCGAAGGGTTCTCCCAGTTCACGCTGGACGACCTGGCCGCCAGGCTCCGCTGTTCGAAGTCGACCCTCTACGCGCTCGCGCCCAGCAAGGAGCAGCTCGCGGTCAAGGTCGTCACCCACTTTTTCAAGGGTGCCGCCGAGCTGCTGGAAGAGCGGATCGCCGGGATCGACGACGCCCGCAAGATCCTCGGGGAGTACCTGGCAGGGATCTCCGAGTACCTGAATCGCGCTTCGGCCGCTTTCATGACCGACATCGCCGAATTCGCGCCGGCGCGGGACGCTTATCAGCTCAACAGCCGGGTCGCGGCAGGCCGGATCCGGTCGTTCATCGATCGCGGCGTCACCGACGGTGTTTTCCGCGAGGTGCACGCGCGGCTGATCGCGGAAATGGCGGGGCTGATCATCGAGGGAATCCAGACCGGTGTCGTCGGTCAGCGCACCGGGGTGACCGACGCCGAAGCGTTCACCGCTTTGTCGGAGCTTTTGCTCGGCGGTATCGCGACAAAAAATGTCCTGAACTGACAATTCTGGTGATCCCGCCGCCGACTCGGCTAGCATCGCGCCCGTGATCGTCGTAGGTGGAGAGGCGCTGGTCGACCTCGTTCCCGGTGCACCGTTGGATTCCACTGTGGACGGTGGGTTGCGCGCGCTGCTGCCCCGGATGGGTGGTGGTCCCTACAACGTCGCGCTCGCCGCCGGGCGGCTCGGCGTCCCGACGGGCTTCCTCTCGCGCGTCTCCGAAGACCGCTTCGGCGTCGCGCTGGTGGACCGGCTGCACGCCTCCGGTGTCGACACCGCCTTGCTGCAGCGGGGAAAAGAGCCGACGACACTCGCGGTGGTCGCGCTCGACGAGAAGGGTTCCGCGCGGTACACCTTCTACACCGAGGGCACCGCGGACCGGCTGGTCGCCGATCCCGGCCCGCTGCCGGAGGATGTGACGGCGCTCTCGCTCGGCACCCTCGGCATGGTCCTGGAGCCGGGCGCGAGCACCTACGAAACCGTGTTGCGCCGCGAATCCGGCCGCGGCGTCCTGACCGTGCTCGATCCGAACATCCGTGCGGCGCTGATCGTCGATCCGGCGGCGTACCGGGCGAGGTTCGAGTCCTGGCTGCCGCATATCCGCCTGCTCAAGATCTCCGACGACGACACGGAATGGCTCGCCGAGGGTGCCGACCCGGTCGACGCGGCAAAGGTCTGGACCTCTTGCGGAGTCGATGCCGTCGTGCTCACCCGGGGCGCGCAGGGGTTGTCCGTCATCACACGAGCGGGCGAAATCGCGCAGGTCCCGTCACGCCGGGTCGACGTCGTCGACACCATCGGCGCCGGTGACACCGTGCAGGGAGCCCTGCTGGCGTGGCTGTACTCGAACGGGGTGCGTGACTTGTCCACTCTCGACGCGGACGGCTGGCGTACGGCGCTCGAATTCGCGGCGAAAGCGGCGTCGATCACCGTCTCGCGGAGCGGGGCGGAACCGCCGACGGCGGGCGATATGGCATCCGCCGTGTGAACCTGGTCCCAAAGGGGCTGTTGTGAGCAACTCACCCGCTGCGCATCGACCCCATTCTCGACTAGCGTAGAGGGGAATTCATACCCCAGCGGGGCGGTGTGCAGCGAGGCCGTGGGTCACGCGCGTGAAAGAGGGCGTACCTGTGGAACCTACAGGCGCCGCCGGCCCGTGCTGAACGTGAGAGGGACTTACATGTCCGACGCGACGACGGCTGCGGGGCAGTCCGGCGAGACCGCGACGCTGCGCCTGCCCAACGGCGAGCACGAGTTCAAGGTGATCCACCCGGTCGAGGGCGCGCCTGGGATCGAGCTGGGGAAGCTGCTGGCGACGACCGGGTACATCACCCACGACCCGGGGTTCGTGAACACCGGTGCCGCGTCGTCGGCCATCACCTACATCGACGGTGACGCCGGCATCCTGCGCTACCGCGGGTACCCGATCGAACAGCTGGCCGAGAAGTCGACCTTCATCGAGGTCTCGTACCTGCTCATCTACGGCGAGCTGCCCACGCAGACGCAGCTGTCCGAGTTCACCGAGAAGATCCAGCGCCACACCCTGCTGCACGAGGACCTCAAGGCCTTCTTCAGCGGCTTCCCGCGCGACGCGCACCCGATGCCGGTGCTATCCAGCGCCGTATCCGCGCTGTCGACGTTCTACCAGGACTCGCTCAACCCGTTCGACGAACCGAACGTGGAGCTGTCCACCATCCGGCTGCTGGCCAAGGTCCCGACCCTGGCCGCGTACGCGTACAAGAAGTCCGTCGGCCAGCCGCTGCTGTACCCGGACAACTCGCTCGGCCTGGTCGAGAACTTCCTGCGGATGACCTTCGGGTTCCCCGCCGAGCCCTACGAGGTCGACCCGGACGTCGCCAAGGCGCTCGACCTGCTGTTCATCCTGCACGCCGACCACGAGCAGAACTGCTCGACCTCGACCGTGCGCCTCGTCGGCTCCTCCGAGGCGAACCTGTTCGCCTCGATCTCGGCCGGGATCAACGCGCTCTTCGGCCCGCTGCACGGTGGCGCCAACAGCGCGGTCCTTGACATGCTGGAGGGCATCCAGGCCGAGGGCGGCGACGTCGCGAACTTCGTCACCCGCGTGAAGAACAAGGAAAAGGGTGTCCGCCTGATGGGCTTCGGGCACCGGGTCTACAAGAACTACGACCCGCGCGCGAAGATCATCAAGAACACCGCGGACGAGATCCTCTCCAAGCTCAAGGGCGGCGACCAGCTGCTCGACATCGCGAAGAAGCTGGAAGAGACCGCGCTCTCGGACGACTACTTCATCGAGCGGAAGCTGTACCCGAACGTCGACTTCTACACCGGTCTGATCTACCGGGCGCTCGGCTTCCCGACGAAGTACTTCACCGTGCTGTTCGCGCTCGGCCGCCTGCCGGGCTGGATCGCGCACTGGCGCGAGATGATCCAGGACCCGGCCACCAAGATCGGCCGCCCGCGGCAGATCTACACCGGCTACGCGTCGCGGGACTACGCGCCCATCTCGGAGCGCTGATCCCCCTCCGGCAAGCGCCATGAAAGGTCCTTTCCTTGCGAAATTTGCAAGGAAAGGACCTTTCATGGCATCCGGGCGTGCGAGGGCACGGAAGCGCGCTTAGGGTTTCCGGGGTGACCAGAGAAGCCCCGGTAGTGCTGTGGTTCCGTCGCGATCTCCGCCTCGGCGACCACGCCGCCCTGCTGGAAGCCTCGAAGCACAGCAAGCACGTCCTCGCGCTGTACGTCCTCGACGACGCGCTCCTCAACCCCTCCGGTGCCCCGCGCGTCGCGTTCCTGCACGGCTGCCTGAAGGCGCTGGACGATCAGCTCGGCGGACGGCTGATGCTCGTCAAAGGCCACCCGGCCGAGCAGGTCGTCAAGGCCGCGCGCGAGGTCGGCGCGGCGGCGGTGCACGTCAGCGCGGACACCGGCCCGTACGGCCGCCGCCGCGACGACGAGGTCAAGAAGGCGTTGGCGGAGAACGACATCGCCTGGGTCGAGACAGGTTCTTCGTACGCGATCACGCCGGGCCGGGTCGTCAAACCCGACGGCGACCCCTATCGCGTGTTCACCCCGTTCCACCGCGCGTGGGTGCGTCATGGCTGGCCACGGCCCGCGGACACGGGAAAGTCCATAGTGGACTGGGTGGAGCCGCCGCGATCGGTCAGGCTCCCGAAGTCCCCGTCGCTCAAGGGAATGGAGCTGCCGGAGCCCGGTGAGCAGGCGGCGCTGGAACGCTGGCACGAGTTCCTGGACGGCGGCGTCGAGACCTACGACGAGGATCGTGACCGGCCGGATCGTCCTGGTACGACAAGGCTTTCGCCGTATCTGCGCTGGGGTTGCGTCCACCCGCGCACTCTGCTGGCGGATCTCGCCGGGAACGAGGGATCCGGCGCGAAGGCGTTGCGCGGCGAGCTCGCCTGGCGCGAGTTCCACGCGGACGTTCTGTGGCACCGCCCCGAAACCGCACGGAAGAACTACGATTCCCGGTTCGACGCCATGGAATACGAGAGCGACGACGAGGCATTCCGGCGGTGGTGCGAGGGGCGCACCGGGTTCCCCATCGTCGACGCCGGGATGCGGCAGCTGCTCGCCGAGGGCTGGATGCACAACCGTGTCCGGATGATCGTGGCGAGCTTCCTGGTCAAGGATCTGCATCTGCCGTGGTGGCTCGGCGCGCGGCATTTCATGCGGTATCTGGTCGACGGCGATCTCGCGTCGAACCAGCTGAACTGGCAGTGGGTCGCGGGCAGCGGCACCGACGCCGCGCCGTACTTCCGGATCTTCAACCCGACAACGCAGGGGGAGAAGTTCGACCCGTCTGGCGACTACGTCCGCCGCTACGTCCCCGAACTCCGGTCTGTGCAAGGCAAAGCCGTGCACAAACCGGAGAACGTCGAGAACTATCCGGCACCGATGGTCGACCACGCGCACGAACGGCAGGTCGCCTTGGAGCGCTACGGCGCCATCAAAGGTTAGCCCTTCAGCGCTTCCGAAAGCTTGATCCGGCTGCCGACCCGCAGGACGCTGTTCTGGTAGATCCGCGCGCCCAGCCAGGTGAACAGGGCGATGGCACCCACGGTCAGGCCCAGCGACAGCGCGATCTCCCACACCTCCACGGTCCCGGCGGCGATCCTGGCGGGCATCAGTACCGGGGAAAGCAGCGGCACCAGGGAGAGCACCTTCGTGCCGGTGCCCTCCGGTGCCTGGGCCAGCAGGTTGAACCCGACGACGAAGCCGAGGATCAGCACGATGTTGACCGGGCCGATCACCGATTGGGTGTCCTCCTGCCGCGAGACCAGCGAACCCATCGCGCCGTAGACGGTGGCGTACAGCAGGAACCCGAGCAGGTACCAGACCACACCCCACAGCAGCGCGCTCGTCGCGACCCCGGACAGCGTCAGCACGTTGGTCGCCGACGCGACTATCAACCCGGCACCGCCGATGATCACCAGCTGTGTCAGCCCGACCAGGCCGAGCCCGATCACCTTGCCCAGCAACAGATGCCACGGCCGGACCGTGGACAGCAGGATCTCCACCACCCGGCTGGACTTCTCCTCGACCACACCCTGCGCGACCAGCGTCCCGTAGGTCACGATGCTCATGTACAGCAGCACCGCCACGATCAGCCCGATCACCATCCGCTGCGCCTTCTCGGGGTCCGGCGGTTTGATCGAGTCCACCTCGACCTGGGTCTGGTGGACCGTCCGCATCACCTCGTCCGGCGACTTCTGGGCCTCGGAAAGGATGCCGTTCAGCACTTCCTGCTGGGACACGCCGTTCAGCAGGGTGCGCAGCTTGGTGTCCAATTCGGACTTGACGAGCACCTTCAGCTCGGTGGCGTTGCCGGACAGCAACGCGTCCAGGTCGCCGTTCTCGACCTGCGACCGGCCCTGCGCCGGATCGGCGACGGTGACGGTCTCGATCTTTTCGCCGATCGCTTCGCCCGCGGTCTTGAGCTGCTGCGCGATCCCGGCGGTCTGGCCGGTGAGCCCGACCTTGCTCTTGTCCTCGTTGCTGATCAGCGTGGACTGCAGCAGGACGTAGCCCATCAGCATGACCAGCAGCACGGCGGTGCCGACCACGAAGGACCTGGTGCGCAGCCGGGTGTTCAGCTCGCGTTTGGCGATGAGCCAGACCGCGCGCCACGAAGATACGGTGTTCATGCGGAAACTCCCTGTGCCGCCGGCTTCTCGGCGACCGCGTCGCGGAAGAGCTCGGTCAGCGAACGCCTGCGTTTGGTGAACTCGGTGACCGGGCCGGTGGCCAGCGCCGCGGCGAGCACGGCCTGATCGTCGGCGCCGGCCTCCAGTTCGAGGATCGTCGTCGGGCCGCTCTGCTCGACCGTTCGGACACCGGGAACGGACGATGCCCAGCCGGGCGCGGCATCGGGCGCGGTGACGACGAGACCGTTGCCCGCGCCGGCCGTCAGCTCGGCGACGGTGCCGGAGGCGACCATCCGTCCACTTCGGATGATGCCGACCCGGTCGCACAGCCGCTCGACCAGATCCAGCTGGTGGCTGGAGAACACCACCGGCACGCCGGTCGCGGCCTTCTCGCGCAGCACGCCGCTCATCACGTCCACGGCCAGCGGGTCGAGGCCGGAGAACGGCTCGTCCAGCACCAGCACCTTCGGATCGTGCACCAGCGCCGCGGCGAGCTGCACGCGCTGCTGGTTGCCGAGGCTCAGCTTCTGGACCTCGTCCTTGCGCCGTTCGGTCAGCCCGAGGCGGGCGATCCAGTTCTCGGCGCTGCGGTGGGCGTCGTTGGCCGACATCCCGTGCAGTTCGGCGAGATAGACCAGCTGCTCCAGCACCTTCATCTTCGGGTACAGCCCGCGTTCCTCCGGCATGTACCCGATATGGGTGCGGGTCTCGTGGGTGATCGGGGCGCCGCCGAAGCGCACCTGGCCGGAGTCGGCCGCGAGCACCCCGAGCACGATCCGCATCGTGGTGGTCTTGCCCGCGCCGTTGCTGCCGACGAACCCGAACAGCTCACCGGGCTGGACCTCGAAGCTCACCTCGTCCAGCGCGACCTTCGCGCCGTACTTCTTGGAGATCCGGTCGATCTCCAGCTTCCCCTCGCTCATTTCCACTTCCCCTCTTCGAAATACCGCACCAGCGCCGTGAATCCCCGATGGACGCCGGAAACCGTGCGGTTCCGCTGGATCAGCCCGTCCAGCTCGACGTTGCTCATCACCGAGGTGGCCCGGTACACCAGGACCGCCCGGCCCGCGCCGGCGAGGACCCCACCCGCCACCAGCACGACGGCGACCACGCCGATGGACAACCTGTACCGTTTCTTGTCCCCGGTCATACCGGAGGCACCCCCTCGAAATCTTCCGGATCGTCGTCCGGCAGCGACCAGCCGAGGATGACGACGGGCACCGTGGTGCCGGCGACCAGCAGCGCACAGGCCATCATCGCGCCACCGCCCTTGGGGCCGGGGACCAGGAGGCTGTACACCACCGCGAACAGCATCATCGTCACCAGGATCTGGTAGCTGACGTAGGTCACGCGGTGACGCATCTCCCGCTCGCGCTCGTCGAGCCGCATCGAGAAACCGCCGCTCATCTTGCCGGTGAGGATGCGAAGCAGGTACTGCGCGCCGCCCGCCACGACGCCTCCGCCGAGCCAGCCCACGAGGAAGGCTTCCGTCTGGCCTGTCTGGTAGAAGACGGCTCCGCCGATCAGCATCAGATCGCCCGCCACCACCAGCACGCTCAACGTCCGCCGCCGCTTCCTCGTACGCCAGGCCGGCAGCCTCAGCGCTCGCTTGCGTTCCAGTTCGTCCAGCCGTTCCTGCTGGCGCTCCCAGTACGCCGCGAGCCGGCCGCGCCCTTCACTCATGCTCCCCCCTCCCGGTAGACCTGAGTGGACAGTGGCGTGAACGGTTCGCGGCTGAACACGGCCTCGACCGGGAGGTCGAACACCGCGCAGATGCGGAACGCCAGGTCCAGGCTCGGATAGTGGTCCCCCCGTTCGAGCGCGCCGATGGTCTGCGGATTGACCTCGACGGCCGCCGCGAGGGCGGCCCTGCTCAGTCCGCGCTCCGCCCGGAGCACGGGAAGCCGGTTGTAGATCGGCAGCTCTTTGCCGCGTCTGACCGGACTCATGGAACATACTGTTGCAAAAACCCAACGAAGCGTCAAGTTTGTGGCGCACTTCACCGCATCCAGGACTAAATGCGGAAGGGCGTCAGGAGAGACCGGCGAGCGATTTGTCGACAAGGTCCTGGACGCGGCCGCGGGCGGCCTCGGCGTCCGGGGTGACCAGGCTGAGCCGGGTGCGGCGCTCCAGGACGTCCTCGACGTCGAGAGCGCCCTCGTGCCGCACGGCCCAGACGACTTCCGCCGCGCTGATCTCGGTCCCGTCGAACAGGGGCTGGCCCAGTTCCGGATCGACCTCGCCGAGTGCCGCGACCCGCGGTGCTTCGGTGCCGTACTTCGCGACCAGCCGCGACGGAGCGTCCACAGTAGACAGACGGTCGCGTGGTGTCGCGCCGAGCAGTGGGAGCCGGGACGTGGTCGACGGCCCGGCGAGGAGCCCGGACCGGTTCAGCGCCGCGTCGACGGCGTCCTCGGCCATCTTCCGGTACGTCGTCAGCTTGCCGCCCACGACGGTGAGCACGCCGTCCGCGCCGGTCACGACGGCGTGCTTGCGCGAGAGGTCCGCGCTCCTTCCGCCGCCGCCTTCGACCAGCGGCCGCAGCCCGGCGAACGAGCCGGCGACGTCGGCACGCGTCAGCGGGCGGGTGAACGCCGTCGACGCCACTTCGAGCAGGAAGTCCACATCGGACTCCGGCACCGACGGCACCCGCGGGACCGGCCCGTCGGTCGGTTCGTCGGTGACCCCGACGAACACGTGGCCGTCCGGTTGCGGCAGCAGGAAGACGAAGCGGTTGTTCTCGCCGGGGACGGGCACGTTGACCGACGTCGCGCCGATCGGTGCCGCACCCGAAGCCAGGATCAGATGCGAACCCCGGGAAGGTCGCAGCCGTACCGATTCCGCCAGTTCGCCCGCCCAGACGCCGGTCGCGTTGATCACCTGGCGGGCGTGGATCTCGATCTCCTGCCCGGTGAGCCTGTCCCTGGCCAGCACCGATTCCCCGTCGAGCCGGAGCGCTTCGACCTTCGTCAGGATCTTCGCGCCGCGTGACGCCGCCGTGCGGGCAAGGTTCACGACCAGACGCGCGTCGTCGGTCAGCGCGCCGTCGTAGGCCAGCAGCGCGCCGCGCAGACCTCTCGGGGACAGGCCGGGTGCGAGCGCCAGCGCCTCCGCGGCCGGGATCGACCTCGGCCGCGGCAGCACCGACGCCGGGGTCCCGGCCGCGCGGCGGAGGCCGTCACCGGCGACGAGACCGGTCATGATGAAGGCCTGCTGGCCGCGGGAGGTCTTGCGGTACATCGGGAACAGCTGCGGGATCGCCCTGGTGAGATGCGGGGCGGTGCGGGTCATCAGTATCCCGCGTTCGACGGCGCTTTCGTGCGCCAGCGCCAGATCGCCCTTGGCCAGATACCGGAGGCCGCCGTGGACGAGCTTGCTCGACCAGCGCGACGTCCCGTACGCCAGGTCGTACGCCTCGATCAAGGCCACCGAGAGCCCGCGCGCGGCCGCGTCCAGTGCGATCCCCGCGCCGGTGACGCCCCCGCCGGCCACCACCAGATCGACCCGCTCGCCGCCGGCAAGCGCCGTGAGTTCCCTGTCGCGCCGCAGGGCGTTGAGCGAGCCCGGCGTCACGGCCGCAACGCCGCGTCGAGCACGTGGGCGAACTCCGCCATCAGCTCCTTCTCGTTCACGTCCGCGGTGGCGGGGCGGTAGGAGAACGCGAAGGACTGGATGAGCAGCAGCAGGGTGCGCGCCTGCGAGGGCAGGTCGCCCTTGCGGATCGAACCGTCTTCGTGGCCCGACTTCAGCAGGTGCAGGATCACGCCTTCGGCGAAGCGCTGGGTCTTGCCCAGCCGCTCGACGATGTAGGGAAGGACCAGTTCGGAGTCGAGATCCAGCAGGGTGCGGAACAACGGGTCGCCCGACAGCGCGGCGACCGCGGCCGCCGAACTCTGAACGAGCTTCTCGCGGAAGTTGGCTGGCTCGACCTCCGGCTCGGCGGCTCCCTGCAGCAGGCCGCCGAATTCACGGGTCATGAGGGTCGCGAGCACGCTGCGCACGTCCGGGAACCGGCGGTAGACGGTCATCCGGCTGACCTTCGCGGTACGGGCGATCTCGGCGAGGGTGGTCCGCCGCACGCCGACGGCGAGCACGCACTTCTTCGCGGCGTCGAGCAGAACGTCGTCGGACACACGCGTGGAGGCCTGGCGGGATCGGGTGTCCGCCAGCGCCGAAACGCCTGTTTCCGCAGGTGAGTGACGTTTTACGTCCATATGTAACACTGTAGTCGTGACGGAGCTTATTGACCACCGGTTAAGACGATCCTGGACGCCCGAAGGCGGTGACGCGGCCCACCTTCCGGCGAAGGCCTTGCGGTGGCTCGTCCAGCGTATCGGTCCGCTGGGCTCCGCGGCGCCCCTCGCGCCCGATTCCGCGCTGTCCGTTGCCGATTCGGCGCTGGGCGAAGAGCCGAAACGAGACCTCGGGGAACTCGTCGGCGCCGACCATGTCCTGCTGGCGCCGGGGGAACGACTCGCGCGGGCCAGTGGTCTGTCCTATCTGGACCTGGTGCGGCGGCGCGGGTTCGGTGATTTTCCGGTCCCGGACGCCGTCGTCCTGCCGGAGAATCCCGCCGAAGTCCAGTCGGTACTGGAAATCTGTGCACGGCACGACGTCGGCGTCGTCCCGTTCGGCGGCGGGACGTCGGTGGTCGGCGGGGTCGCGGCGCTGCGCGGGGACAAGAGCGCGGTGATCGCGCTCGACCTCACCAGGCTCGGCGACCTGGTCTCCGTCGACCCGGTCTCCCGGATCGCGGTCCTGCAGGCGGGCGTCACCGGCCCGGAGGCGGACCGCCTGCTCGCCGCGCACGGTTTAACCCTCGGGCACGTGCCCCAGTCCTACGAACGGGCCACCATCGGCGGATTCGCCGCCACCCGATCCGCCGGGCAGGCTTCGTCGGGCTACGGCCGGTTCGAGGACATGGTTTCGGGTGTCCGGCTCGCGACGCCGCGCGGGGAATGGAAACTCGGTGTCGCGCCGGCGTCGGCCGCGGGCCCCGACCTGCGGCATCTGGCCATCGGCAGCGAAGGCGCGCTCGGGGTGATCACCGAGGTCGCGCTCCGGGTCCGCCCGGTGCCGGAAGTGCGCCGTTACGAGGGTTATGTCCTGGATGGCTGGGAGAAAGGCACCGACGCGGTCCGCGAACTCGCCCAGCGGCACGTGCTCGCGGACGTCACCCGGCTGTCCGATGTGGACGAGAGCGAGGTTTCGCTGGCGCTCAACGACAGCCTGAAGACCAAGGCGCTGCGCCGGTATCTCAAGGCGCGGGGAGTGCACGCGCCCTGCCTGCTGATCGTCGGCTGGGAGGGCGCGTCGAAGCGCGAAGTCGCCCGGCGCCGTCAGGAGACGACCCGTGTGCTGGAGGAGTTCGGCGCCGTTCGCATCGGGGCCGCGCTCGGCGAATCCTGGCGTCGCGGCCGGTTCTCCGGTCCTCGGCAACGGGATGCCTTGATGGACAACGGTGTCTGCGTCGAAACCCTCGAAACCGCCGCGTACTGGACGGAACTGAGCGACCTGCGTGACGCCGTCCGTGCCGCGCTCACCGCGACGCTCGGCAACGCCATCATCATGTGCCACGTTTCTCACGCGTACGAAACGGGCGCGTCGCTGTACTTCACCGTGCTCACCGCCCGCGACGAGGCCGACCCGGTCGGCCAATGGCAGCGGGCGAAGGCGGCGGCGTCGGAGGCGATCACCGGGATCGGCACGATCTCGCATCACCACGCCGTCGGCGTCGACCACGCGCGCTATCTGGCGGCGGAGATCGGCGAGATCGGCGTCGAAGTGTTGCGGGCGGCGAAGAAGACCGTCGACCCGACCGGGATCCTCAATCCAGGGAAGCTCCTCTGAGCCGACGCGGAGCTGAGGACTTTTCGGAGAGTGACTCGACGCGTGAACCCACCCGGCCGACGGCCCCGCTATCGCGGTGGCAGGGCGCCTTCGGCACCTTCGTGAGCTGGACGATCAAGTCTCGCCCTGCCGACGTCGATCGCGGACGCGGGTTCACCACCCGATTGTCTGAGCAGCGTCCCGGCCTCGACCAGCGTGCAGTCCAGACCGTGCGTTTCGGCCGGGATGCCTTCCAGTGCCGCGGCCCGGCGCTGTTCGAGGTCGGCGACGCGGATATGCCTGCCGTCCACCAGGATCGGCAGGCGGATGTCCGCGGCGCCGACGTACGCCACGACGTCGTCGAGCACGGTACCGTCGTCGAGGGTGATGGCCGGGGCGGTCAGCCGCACGAGGTTGTAGCGCTGCCCTTTGCCCTCACAGCGATCGAGGACGGCGAGCTGCTCCGGCGTCGCGAACCAGACGGAGTGCTCCTCGACGACGCCCGGCGCGGCGGCCAGCGTCGCGGGCCGCTGCCCATCACGGAACCGCAGGCCGGACGCCCAGACCGCGGCGAGGTCGGTGCAGCGCGCGTGGCAGACGACGACCGGGCCTTCCAAGCCCATGTTCTCCCGCAACCAGGTGATCTTGGACGGGCACGCGTTCGAGCCGTAGGCGAGCACGGCCTGGCGTTCGCGCCAGCCTTCCGGCGCGGTGTCGAGACTGTGCCCGGCGCCGTCGAAGTGGACGAACGAATGCCCCGGCCGCGCTCCCGGATACGGATCGGCCGGGAAATCGGCGTCGGTGAAGAGTTTCACCACGTCACCACGCTGCGGAGGACGTCGCCGTGGTGCATGCGCTCGAAGGCCTGCTCGACGCCGTCGAGGGCGATCCGCTCGGTGACGAACTTGTCGAGCGGAAGCCTGCCCTGGAGATAGAGGTCGATCAGCATCGGGAAATCGCGGGAGGGCAGGCAATCGCCGTACCACGACGACTTGAGCGAGCCGCCGCGCGAGAAGAAGTCGATCAGCGGCAGATCCAGCCGCAGGTCCGGGGTCGGGACGCCGACGAGCACGACCGTGCCCGCCAGATCGCGGCCGTAGAACGCCTGCCGCCACGTTTCGGGCCTGCCGACCGCGTCGATCACGACGTCCGCGCCGAACGAATCGGTGAACTCCCGGATCGCCTCGACGACCTGCTCTTCGCTCAGCCCCTTGCTGTTCAGCGTGTGCGTGGCGCCGAAGTCCTTGGCCCAGGCGAGTTTCCGGTCGTCGGTGTCGACGGCGACGATGGTCTTGGCGCCGGCCAGGTTCGCCCCGGCGATCGCGGCGTCACCGACCCCGCCGCAGCCGATGACCGCGACGGAATCGCCGCGGCTCACGGCGCCGGTGTTCAGCGCCGCGCCGAGACCGGCCATCACCCCGCAGCCGAGCAGACCGGCGACGGCCGGTTCGGCTGCGGGGTCGACCTTCGTGCATTGTCCACTGTGGACCAGCGTCTTCTCCAGGAAGGCACCGACGCCGAGCGCGGGCGACAGGGCGGTGCCGTCGGCCAGCGTCATCGGCCGGGCGGCGTTGAACGTCGAGAAGCAGTACCAGGGCTTGCCCCGGCGGCAGGCCCGGCAGGTGCCGCAGACCGCGCGCCAGTTCAGGATCACGTAGTCGCCCGGTTCGAGGTCGGTGACGCCGTCGCCGACGGCCTCCACGAAACCCGCGGCCTCGTGGCCGAGCAGGAACGGGAACTCGTCGTTGATCCCGCCCTCGCGGTAGTGCAGGTCGGTATGGCAGACACCGCACGCCTTGACCGAGACGACGGCCTCGCCGGGCCCGGGATCGGGCACCGTCACGGACTCCAGCGAGACCGGCTCACCCTTGGCGCGGGAAACGACGCCTTGGACCTCGTACGGCATGCGCACCTCCGAGTAGTCGACTCCGTAGCTTGCCACGGGGGCGGCCGGGATCGCGACATCCGCTCGGGTGCGGTACCGATTCAGTGCCCAGGCGTGATGATGTACGCGATTCCGCCAGGACCGCTGGAAACGCCGCCATTCGTGTTGTACCGCTTGGTGCGCTGCCAGATCGTCTCGAACTGGTGTCGTTTGTAGACGTTCCGGACCCGGTCGTTGCTGTTCGCGGCCGGGTCGTTCGCGATCACGTCACCGTCCTTCGTGAAGCCGACGACGACCATGATGTGCCCGGCGGTGCCGTAGCCGGCGCCGTCGAGTTCCTCGGCCTTGAACGACTGCGAGGTGATCACCGGGATGCCGCGCGCGATGTAGTTCTCGAGTTCGTTCAAGGAGTGCAAACGGGTGATGTGCCCACGCAGTCCGAGTGAAGCGGCGTACGCGGTGTTGAACGGCCAGTTGCCTGTTCCGTCGTAGGCGTAGTCGAACGTGTGGCGGGCGGCGTACGCGACGGTCGGATCGACGTAACCCTCCGGGATCCACTTCATGTCCTCGGGCTTGGGCCGTTTGCCCCAGTACTCGGCGACCATCTCGGTGGACGTGGGGCTGCACCAGTTCTCGCCTCCCCCGCCGTACTCCGGGAACTGTCCTTTGTGGAGGTTCTGTGCGTAGGCGGGCACCTTGAGCTCGATGCCGGTGGCGCGGCCCGGCTTGGTCGCCTTGACCTCGAAGCGGTCCGGGACCAGCGACGTCATCGCGCCGACCGACGTCACCGACGGCGTGGCACGGGAACCGGCTTCGCGGTACAGGCTGACCCGCAGCTGGTACGAGCGGAGCGCGACACCGGCCTTCATGACCAGCGTGTCGACGTCGACCGCGGCGTTGGTGTCGCTCTGACCGTCGACGCTGGTGCGTTTGATGTCGGCGTCCCCGCTGGCCCACCGGCCCATGACGTACCACGACGTCTCCGTGCCCGTGGCGGTGCGGCCCTTCGCCTCGACCTTGATCCACGTCTTGGCCGGCGTCTTCGCGTTCCACGAGGCGACCAGCTGGGAGGCGTCGAAGCCCTGCGTGTGGCTCCCCGACGTCCACTGGCCGTATTCGTAGGTCTTCGTGGTGCCGAGCGTGGGTTCGGTGTGCTCGATCGTGCCGATCGGGCGGTCGATGCGCAGCGCGCCGTGGTCGACACCGAGCCCTTCGAGCCTGCCGTCACGGAAACCGTGGTGACCGGACCATTCGTGGTAGTCGATCGCTTCGTCGTCCGGGCGGCCGGGACCGGCCTCCGCCGTTTGTGCCGTCACCGCGGTCATCGTCGCGATCGTCAGCAGCGTGACCAGGCCTCGTATGCGCATCCCCGCTCCATCCCTCGTGTCCACCCAGTAGGGAAGGGATTTTCGCCGGTCACGCGAGGTATGTAAACAGTTACCCCCGATCGCACGAGTTACGCCCCTGATCACGCGAGTTACGCCTTCAAGCACATGAGTCACGTCGTTCGGCCGTGGCGGCGGACGGGACTCGCGTGATCGAGGGCGTAACTCACGTGATCAGGCGGCGAACTCGCGTGATCGAAGGCGTAACTCAGGCGAGCGGGTTCGGCAGCAGCAGTTCCGTGTTCTGGTCTTGGGCGGTGCCGACGGCGGAAAGCGAGGCGTGGATGTCGTTGTACGAGAACTCCCGGTACAGCGACGCAAGCGCTTGCGTCGAGGTGTCCGAGTACGCCGCCTCGTACGGGGCCTCCGCCTCGATCAGGGTCGTGAACAGCGACAATGTGCCGTCGGCGTTGTCGGCGACCTCGATGATCCGCGCGTGCTGCGGGAAGTCGATATGCGAAGCGGTGTTGATCTCCCAGAAGCTCTGCTTCGCGGTCTTGCCGGCGTGCGGGGTGATCTTGTTGTGGTGCGTGTGCCCGTTGACCCACGCCAGCACGTTCGGGAACCGGTGCAGCAGCGAGACGAACGTGTCGCCGTTGAGCCGGATCTCCAGTGGGTGCCGTGCGTCCGGCAGCACGTTGCCCATGGTGTCGCTGGTGTGGTGGCTGAACAGGATGAACAGCTCGTCCGTCACGTTCTGCGTGACCTTGCGCCCGAAGAAGTCGTAGTACGTCGAGCTGTTGCGCTTGAGCGTGTTCTCCACCCAGGTGAACTGCCCGAGTCCGATCGATCCGTCGGCCAGCCCGGCCATCGTCGTGGTGTCGAGGCTGATCCCGGTGATCCCCGGCGCGATGCGGAAGGTGTAGTACACGTTCCGCCCGTCGGCGTTGTTCTCGCTGAACCCGTGGCCGACCGGGCCGGGCCCGGTGTTGGCGGAGTCGAGGTGGTGCCGCACGAACTCCGCGGTGCTGAACGGCCGCCGTCGCTCGTCCGGGGTGATCTCGCGGATCGTGCCCGAGCCGCCGAACAGCTCCGTGACCGGGACGCCGGAGCCGGACCCGATCGCCTTGGCGAGCTTCCGCGACGTCGTCTCGTCCTTGCCGATCACCTTGAAGCGGCCGGTGTACCAGGCGTCCATCCCCGGCAGATCCGGCACCGTGCCGACGATGCTGTCGTCATGGTTGCCGAAGGTGCAGAACCACGGGACGTCGAGGCCGGGCGACGTGAAGGTGTTCGAGGCCGCGTCGAGCAGGCCGGGCAACTGCGGGAAACCCTTCTTCGTGTACGCGTCGTCCAGCGTCTTGCCGGGGTTCCAGTAGTGCGAGGACCCGGACGTCTGGACGCCTTCGTGCATGTTCGGGTCGCCCGAGGTCGGGTTCACCGTGCCGCCGTTGAGCACCTTCAGGAACCATTCGAGCTCGATGAGCTCGTGGTTGTCGGTGTTGTCGCCGGTGGTGACCATGAAGTCGATCGGCCGTCCGGTGAACGGGCCGGTCTTCAGGCTGTTCACCCGCTCCACCAGCGCCGTCGTCGCGACGGGGCCGAGGGTTTCCTGCGGCCGGTGCGCCGAGCCGACGAACGGGTGCAGGTACTCGAACCGCGCCGGGCTCTCGGCGTCGGTGAAGTGCAGGTCGGTGAACTGCGCGAAGGAGGCCATCGCGCGGCGCCGGTCGTCGCGGCCGGACTTCGGCGCGGCCAGATCGCCGCGGACGACGAGCGGCCAGCCGGGGCCCGCGGTCAGCCGCGTATAGCCCGGACCGGTTTTCAGCGGGGCCGCCGCGGCTTCGAGCGTGGTGCCCGCGGTGCGCACCGCGCGGGTCGTGGTGCGCGCCAGCGCCCGGTCGAGCGCGTTGGCGGTCGGCGTGCACAGCAGCAGGCCGACGCCGGCGGCGCCCGCCGCGGTGAAGGTGCGCCTCGAGATGACGGACATGGCGGTGCCCCCAGTCGTCGCGGATGGATGTCGCGGAAGGACGATGCCGCAAGACGTTAGCCGTGAGGTGAACGCCAGAAAAGGGTAATGCGAAAATTTGTCACGTTCGGTGGAATGCCGGGGCAGCCAAGCGGGCTGGTTACGCTGGCCGCTTGGCGAGCGTGGGAGGTGGCCGGGTGGGTGCTTCGGCTTGGTCCGTCCGCGGCCGGTTCGACGGCGATCCGGAAGCGGCGCTGGACGCGATGAAGGCACGCGTCTTCGAGGAGGGCGACTACCTCTGGGAGGAGGACGAACTCGGCCGTCCGGACTCGATCGACGAGCTGTACGAGGTGGAGAGCGTCCAGGAGTCCGGGACCCACTCAGTGCTGGACGTCCACGAGTTCATCAGCGCCACGGGTGAGGACGACTTCGGCACGATCCGGCCACTGACCGACGCCGAACTCGTGGCCGCCTTCGGTACCGAGGAGCCGTCCGTCGCCGACTTCGACGAACTCGACAAGGCGGGGCGGCTGCCGTACGAGCGGCGCCCGCGGTGGAGCGCGAACTGCGCGCTGCTGTACGAGAACGACGTCGCGGTGGAGCTGGCGATCTGGGGCGTCTCCGGGGACTGAAGGTGAGCACTGGCGGCTGAAGTGTCACCGAGGGTGAGTGGTGTGTGGGAATAGGGACCTGCATTCGCGACGGCTTAGGCCGCCAGGCGACCCAGTTCGGCTTTGACGGCCTCGACGGCGGCCTTGGTCTCGGCGACCGGGTCGGCGCCGTCGCGGGCGATCCGGCCCAGCGCGTCGACGAGCGCGGTGTTCGCCGTCGGTGTCCACAGTGGACCGGCGGCGCGGCCGTTCTCCTTGACCAGCTTCGCGGCGTCGGCCGCCGCGGCGACCTTGTCGAGCACGCTCAGTCGTGCGGGCAGATGGAATCCGAACCTGGTGGCGAACTCCTGCTGGAAGTCGGTGCGCTCCAGCCACAGCCACTTGACGAAGTCCTTGGCGGCGTTGGGGTTCAGGCTCTTGGAATGCACCATCGCGCTCAATCCGCTGACCGGGACGGACGGTGCGCCCGCCGCGTCGAGCCGGGGGAAGGCCAGGACGCCGAAGTCGTCCTTCACGGTGTCCTGGATCTTCGGCAGGTTCCACAGCCAGGTCCACTGCATGGCCGTGAGCCCGTCGATGAACGGGAGCGGATCGGCCCAGTCCGTCGAAGCGCCCAGCAGCAATGAACCGTTGAGCTCGTGGAGTTTCGCGAACACCGTGGCGGCGCGCGGATCGTCGAAGCCGACGGATTTCCCGTCCTTGACGTAGTCGAGCCCGGCCGACCACAGCAGCGGCCCGGCGAGCGCCGCCGCGCCCGCGTCGTTCCCGGCGAACAGTCCTTTCACGCCGTCCTTGGACAGTTTCTTCGCCGCGTCGACGAGTTCGTCCAGTGTCTGCGGCGGCTGGACCCCGGCCTCCTGCAGGAAACTCTTGCGGTAGAAGAGGACCTGGGTGTCGAGTGCCTGTGGGATCCCGTAGACCTTGCCGTCGACCGTCCGCGCCGCCAGTACCGAAGGGTTGAAATCCCCGCGTACGGGCCCGATCACGTCGTCCAGTGGGACGAGGAGGTTTTGCCGGACGCGATCGACGGTGACCTGGCCTTCGAAGATGTCGGGGACCGGGCCTGCCTGCAGCGCGGCGTTCAGTTTCGTCTCGTAGTCGTCGGGATTCCACTGCACCGCGACCTTGGACTTCTGGTACGCGGCCGCGTAACGCGTGACGGCTTCCTGGACCCCGGCCTCGGGATACGGGTGGTACCACTGCGCGAGGTCCACCGGTTTCGGTTTCGGCTTGGTCACCCCGGCGGAGTAGGCCGTCGAAGGTGGCGGGTTTCCTGTTCGGACGGTGTTGGACCCGCAGGCGGAGAGCAGGGTCGTCCCCGCCAGTGCCAGGAACGTTCGCCTGTTTGTCTTGCGCACCAACAAACCCTTCGCCGAAAGCCGTGAAGGCCACCTTCGGGGACCAGCGTCCCTCAAGATGGCCTTCACGGAAGGGCAGGCGCGCGGGAGATTAACCCGTTAGAGCTGACTGATGTCGAGTTTGCCTTCGGAGTGGAACGCCCGCAGCCGCTTCTTGTCGAACTTGCCGACACTGGTCTTCGGGACTTCGTCCACAAAGGTCCAATTCTCCGGAAGCTGCCACTTCGCGACCTTGTCGGACAAGAACTCGCGCAGTTCCTCGGCCGTGGCGCTCTGGCCCTCCTTGAGGACGACGGCGACCAGCGGGCGCTCGTCCCACTTCTCGTCGGGAATGCCGACCACGGCCGCCTCGGCCACCGCGGGATGCGCCATCACCTGGTTCTCCAGCTCCACCGACGAGATCCACTCGCCGCCGGACTTGATGACGTCCTTCGCGCGGTCGGTCAGCGTGAGATAGCCGTCCGGGCTGATCCTGCCGACGTCGCCGGTGCGCAGCCAGCCGTCGTGGAACTTCTCCGGGTCGGGCTCGTCACCGCTCGTGCCGCTGTAGTACGACGCCGCGATCCACGGGCCCTGCACTTCCAGCTCGCCGACACTTTCGTTGTCCCACGGCAGTTCCTCGCCGTTGTCGCCGATCAGCCTGGCGCTGACGGACGCCGGGAACCGGCCCTGGGTGTAGCGGTACTCCCACGCCTTCTCGCCGGTCGCGGCGGCGGGCGGACGCGCGACGCTGCCCAGTGGCGACGTCTCGGTCATGCCCCAGGCGTGCAGGATCGGCACGCCGTAGCGGTCCTCGAACGCGTGCATCAGCGACGGCGGCGCCGCCGAGCCGCCGACGACGACCTCGCGCAGATGCGAGATGTCCTGAGGGTTCGCGTCGAGGTGGGAGAGCAGGCCCTGCCAGATCGTCGGGACGGCGCCGGCGAAGGTCGGCTTCTCGGCATCGAGCATCTGGGCGATGGGCGCGGGCTGGAGGAAGCGATCCGGCATCAGCAGCGAGGCGCCGACCATCATCGCCGCGTACGGCATGCCCCACGCCATCGCGTGGAACATCGGGACGATCGCGAGTGCCTTGTCGTGCTGGGCCAGCCGCATGCTGTCGGACATCGTGACCTGCATGGAGTGCAGCCAGATCGACCGGTGGGAGTACGCGACGCCCTTCGGGTCACCCGTGGTGCCCGACGTGTAACACATCGCGGCGGCCGACCGCTCGTCCACTTCGGGCCAGTCGAAGCTGTCCGGCTGGCCGGACAGCAGCTCGGCGTAGGAGTGCACCTGGACGCCGTCGGGCGCCGGGAGGCTGGAGGCGTCGCCGTTGGCCACGATGACGTGACGCACGGTCTTCAGCTCGGGCAGCTGCTTGGCCAGCAGCGGGACCAGCGTGCCGTCGACGATGACGACCTGGTCCTCGGCGTGGTTGGCGACGAAGACGAGCTGCTCGGGGAACAGCCGGATGTTCAGCGTGTGCAGTACCGCGCCCATCGCCGGGATGGCCAGGTACGCGGCCATGTGCTCCGCGTTGTTCCACATGAAGGTGCCGACGCGCTGGTCGCCGGTGACGCCGAGGCTCCGGAGGGCGTTGGCCAGGCGCGCGGCGTGCCTGCCGAGCTCGCCGTAGGTTTCGCGACGGGCTTCTGAACCGGTCCAGGTGATGACTTCGCTTTCGGAGTGCACCGTGGTGCCGTGGCGGAGCAGCCTGCCCAGTGACAGCTGCCCGTCCTGCATCGTGCTCAACATCGCGTACTCCCGTGGTGCTCGTTCTCCGGTGAACTGGGGTTGCGCCGACTCTAATCCGGGAGGGGTGAACCGGTCAGTAACATCGCAGGCAACCGTTCGGTCACAGTGTCGCGCTAACGGGTGTTCGCCAGTTCGGATCAAGATCATCAATAATTCGTATTTTTCCTGCCATGAAACGAAAAATGGCCGACTGTGCGAAGTGATGACATCGCTCATAAGGGTGATGAACGCGGGCGAATCGCCGCTCGAACGGCGTGTTTCCGCAGGCTGGGGCGGGTTGCCCGCGGCGTGGTCGAGGGGTAATAAGTGCGTGTCGGTTTCACGGCCGAGGAACGGGTGGCGTTTACTGGAGCCGTGGTACAGAGACGGCTGGCCAGCGCTTGCTCTTGCAAGCATGGTTTAAAGGCCGTCGGCCGCGAAAGCGGAGACCTGAGATGAAAGGACTACTACGTTGGCTCTGCCCACGTTGACTCCGGAGCAGCGCGCCGATGCCCTCGCCAAGGCGGCTGAGGCTCGCAAAGCGCGCTCCGAGCTGCTTGCGTCGATCAAGTCCGGCAAGGAGAGCATCGACAAGGTGCTCAAGCAGGCCAAGGAGAACAAGACCATCGGCAAGACGAAGGTCACGCAGCTGCTGAAGGCCGTGCCCGGCCTGGGCGCGGTCAAGGTCGCCGCCCTGCTGGAACAGGCCGGGATCGACCCGGACCGGCGTGCCGCCGGCCTGGGCGAGCGGCAGCGCGAGGCCCTTCTCGAGGCGCTGAAGTAACGCGGGCGCGTCTCTCTCGGCCGGAAGCCTCGGATATCGCGGAGGCGGGCCGCTGACATGGCTGGGCGAGTGACCAGCCGTTGCCACGGCCCGGCTGCGGAAATCCGGCAGCGCGCTTTTGAGAGACACCGCCCAGGTCACGGGCTGTCCCGGGGAAGGTGTTGCCTGAGAGGCTGTTGCCCGGGCAACACTTTCCCCTGGTCTCAGCCGGAGCCTGGGACGCTGGTGGGGTGACGACCAGTACCGCACCGGCGACCCCGGCAGACCTCGCCGCCCGCTACGAGCGGGGCGACTTCCTCCTGGCCACGGCACGGCACGCGCTCCTCGCGAGCGGGGTCGTGGCCACCGCGACCGAGACCGAGCCGTCGCGGCTGTCCGGGGTGCTCCCCGGGCTGTTCACCGACTCGGGCGCGTCGATCGCGGTCGGTGTGCTGCCCTTCGACACCACCTCGATGCCGGGGCATCTGGTCCTGCCCCGTGCGATCCATCGCGCGTCTTCCGACCACGCGGCCGTCCTGCCGCGTACCGCGCTTCCCCAGCCGGTCAAGGTCACCCCCGTGCCCGAACCCGAGGCGCATCTGGCCGCCGTCCGCGCGGCCGTCACCGCGTTGAGCGACCGTGACCTGCGCAAAGTCGTCCTGGCCCGTGCGCTCGATCTCGACTTCGACGAAGCCGTCCCGGTCGCCGACGTCGTCCGGAACCTGGCGAACGGGAACCCCCGGCACACCACCTACGCCGCGCAGCTGCCCGGCGGGCGCACGCTGGTCGGCGCCACTCCCGAACTCCTGCTCTCCCGCACCGGCGGTGCCGTGGTGTCCCGGCCGCATGCCGGGTCGATGCCCCGGTCCGCGGACCCGGCGATCGACAAGGCGAACGGTGAGGCGCTGCTGGCGTCCGAAAAGGACCACGTCGAACACGCCGTCGTGGTGGAGTCCGTCGTCGAGATCCTGCGGCCGTTCTGCCGCACCCTCGACGTCCGCGGCCCGGAACTCGTCTCGACCCCGGCGATCTGGCATCTCTCGACCACGGTCACCGGCGAGCTGATCGACCAGGACGTCACCGCGCTGGACCTCGCCGCCGCCCTGCATCCCACTCCCGCCGTCTGCGGCACGCCGACCGGGGCCGCGCGCTCGCTGGTCCAGGAGCTGGAGCCGTTCGACCGCGAGTACTACGCGGGTGCCGTCGGCTGGGTCGACGCGGCCGGGGACGGCGAATGGGCTGTCGGGATCCGGTGCGCGGAGATCGCCGACACCTCCATGCGGCTGTACGCCGGCGGCGGCATCGTGCCCGCTTCCGACCCGCGGACCGAGCTCGACGAGACGTCGGCGAAGTTCCGCACGCTGCTGGCCGCCATGGGCCTGGAGATCTGACGCGTTCAGTCCTCTGAATGCGGTCCGGGTCAGAGGGTCGCGAAGGCTTCGGTGACCGAGATGTCGTCCGACGTCAGCAGCGCGACGGCCGCCCGGTAGCCCTCGGCCGCCTTCAGATCCGCGAGCCGGGTGCGTTCCGGGTCGAGGGCCTGATGGCTCGACCGCACCAGCCGCGCCTGCTCGCCGTGGCCGGAGAACGTGATGCTCTGCAGCGGGATCTTGAGGCCCTTCCCGGTGGCCTTCATGACGGCTTCCTTGCGCGTCCAGTAGGTGAAGAACGCCGTCGCGCGTTCGTCGTCGGACAGCCCGGAGATCGCGGCCAGCTCCGTGGGGGTCAGCGCGTACTCCATGAGCGAGTCCTCGGCCCGCCTGGTGGCCGTCTCGACGTCGAGGCCGACCGGCGTCCCCGCGGTGGCCGCGACGCCGATGAGGTCGCCGGAATGCGAGATCGACAGCATCAGCGGCGCACCGGGGACCCTGGGGCGCCCGTGCGGTTTGCCGCAGTCGTCACAGGTCGCGTCGAAGCTCACGTCCTCGACGGCCATGCCGAGCCGCTCGGCGGCGACCGTCTTCGCCAGGACCCTGCCGGTCAGGAACCGGCGTTTGTCGATGTCCTGGCGGTAGTTTCCGTACCGGCCCTGCTCCAGCTCGTCGAGCAGGGCCAGGAACCGGGGTTCGGCGGGCAGGGGCTCCGACCAGCGGACCGCGCATTCGATCACGTCTCCTTTCTACCCGATTCGACACTGGCATCACTCGCGTTTTCGTCGAGCAGCGTCGCCTCGTCGAACGGCGATCGGCCGTCCAGCGTCCGGTCCAGCTGCTCGCGGTCGACTTCGTTGGTCCAAGTGCCGATCAGCACGGTCGCGACGGCGTTGCCCGCGAAGTTCGTCAGCGCGCGGGCCTCGGACATGAACCGGTCGATACCGACGATGAACCCGACGCCGTCCACCAGCTCCGGCCGGTGCGACGACAACCCACCCGCCAGCGTCGCGAGCCCCGCGCCGGTGACCCCGGCCGCGCCCTTCGACGCGATGATCATGAACACCAGCAAGGAGATCTGCTCACCGATGGTCAGCGGTTTGTCGAGCGCGTCCGCGATGAAGATGGACGCCATCGTCAGGTAGATGGCCGTGCCGTCGAGGTTGAACGAGTACCCGGTCGGCACGGTGATGCCGACGACCGGTTTGGAGACGCCCGCGTGCTCCATCTTCGCGATCAGCCGCGGCAGCGCCGACTCCGACGACGACGTCGACAGGATCAGCAGGAACTCACGGCCGAGGTACTTCAGCAGCTTGAAGATGTTGACCCTGGCGAACAGGCCGAGGATCAGCCCGAGCACCACGAACACGAACAACGCGCAGGTGATGTAGAAGCCGAGCATGATCACCGCGAGACTCTGCAGCGCCTTCCAGCCGGTCTCGCCGACGACGGCGGCGATCGCGCCGAACGCGCCGACCGGGGCCGCCCACATGATCATCGCCAGGATCCGGAACACGAGCCGCTGGATATGCTCGATACCGCGGCGGATCGGCTCGCCCTTCGTGCCCAGTTTCTGCAGCGCGAACCCGGCGAGCAGCGCGACCAGCAGCGTCTGCAGCACCTCGCCTTCGGTGAACGCCGAGACCAGCGTCTTCGGGATGATCCCGAGCAGGAAGTCGACGGTGCCCTCGCTCTTGGCGATCTGGTCCTGTCCCTTTTCGGCGATCTCGGGGGTCAGGTGCAGCCCGGTGCCCGGCTGGAGGATGTTGCCGACGACCAGGCCGATGACCAGCGCGACCGTCGACATGGTCAGGAAGTAGCCGAGCGCGAGCCCGCCGACGCGGCCGACCTTCGCGGCCTTCGCCACCGAGCCGACGCCGAGCGCGATCGTGCAGAAGATGATCGGCGAGATCATCATCTTGATCAGGTTCACGAACCCGGTCCCGAGCGGCTTCAGTTCCTTGCCGACCTCGGGGAACAGGATGCCGACGGCGATGCCGAGGGCCACCGCCGCGATGACGGCTATGTAGAGGTAATGAGTGCGATCCCGCTTCGCCGCGGGTGCTGCCGTGCTCATGGGTGCCCTTCGACGAGGTGGGGACAGGTTGCGAAAACTTATGACAACTCCTCGGCGATCGACAACCGAAGCGGTACGCTTGAGCTAAGCGAGCGCTTAGTCACTGTCGAACAGGAGCGGGCTGACCATGGATTTCTCTCTGAGCGTCGAGGAACGCGAGGTGCGCGACTGGGTCCGCACGTTCGTCCAGCGCGACCTCATGCCGCGTGAGCAGGAGGTGCTGCGCCGCGAACGCGCCGGTCAGCCCGGCCTGACCGGCGACGAGCTGCGCGAGCTGCAGCTGAAGGCCAAGGAATCCGGCTTCTGGGGGGTGCAGACGCCCGAGGAGTACGGCGGCATGGGCCTGTCCGCGGTGATGACCGCGCTGCTGGAGGCCGAACTCGGCCGCACGTTCGTGCCGTTCCGCTTCGGCGGCGCCGCGGACAACATCCTGTACTACGCCAACGACGAGCAGAAGGAGCGCTACCTGCTCCCGACGATCTCGGGCGAGCGCAAGTCGTGTTTCGCGATCACCGAACCGGGTGCGGGTTCGGACGCCAAGGCCATCCGGACCTCCGCCCGCAAGGACGGCACCGACTGGATCATCAACGGCGAGAAGACCTTCATCACCGGCGGTAACGAGGCCGACTTCGTGATGGTCTTCGCGATCACCGACCCCGAGAAGGGCGCGAACGGCGGCGTCACCTGCTTCCTCGTCGACCGCGACGCCGGCTGGAAGTCGGAGTACATCGACACCATGGGCGAATGGGGCCCGGCGTCGCTGGTCTTCGAGGACGTCCGCGTGCCGGAGACGCAGATCCTCGGCGAGCTCGGCCACGGTTTCGACCTGGCGATGCAGTGGATCGGCGCCGGCCGTTACCTGCTGCCCGCCCGCGCGATCGGCTCCTGCGAGCGGCTGATCTCCATGGCCATCGAGCACGCGAACACGCGGGAGACGTTCGGGCAGAAGATCGCCGAGCGCCAGGCCATCCAGTGGATGATCGCGGATTCCGGCACCGAGCTGGAGGCCCTGCGCTGGCTGGTGCTGCACGCCGCCTGGCAGGTCGACCAGAAGCTGGACTCGCGGCACGCGCAGTCGATGGCGAAGCTGTACGGCGGCGTGAAGGCGAACGAGATCGTCGACCGCGTCCTGCAGATCCACGGGGGGATGGGCTACACGCGGGAACTGCCGGTCGAGCGCTGGTATCGCGAACTGCGGCTGCTGCGGATCTACGAGGGCACCGACGAGATCCAGCGCCGGACCATCGCGCGCAACCTGCTGAAGGGCCACGTCAAGGTCGGCGGCACCTTGGGCTGACGCGGGGTGCAGGTGGTCGTGAGTGGCGTTTCGGGTTAGAAC
>NZ_JBHVKW010000060.1:0-52215 GCF_042797905.1 Amycolatopsis sp. NPDC057786 | reverse complement strand
CTCTGGATGCGGTCCTTGCACACGCAAGGACCGCGTCCAGAGGACTGATTGCGGGAGAAAGGAGCGGGCCCGCACCGTGCAGCATCGGTGCGGGCCCGCGGTTCGAAGGGGGACGTCAGAAAGCCGCGGTGATCCGCGTGAAGTCCCAGTCGTTCTGTGCGATACCACTGCAGTTCTCGGCGACCCCGCCGTTCGGGCAGCCCCGGTCACGGTTGGTCGACCAGAACGCGAGCCTGGCGATCCTGTTCGTCCTGGACCAGTCGGTGATCCGCGTCCAGGTGTCGAGACTCGTCAGTTCCCGCTGGTCCGAAAGACCGTTCATCCCGCTGATGCCGAGGTGGCCGTACGCCGTGGCGTCGTTCCACCCGAACGTCGACTTCAGCTTGTCCCGCAGACCGTTCGCGGCCCGGATGGTGTTCCCGTACATGTCCGCGCCACCACCGAAATCGAACGGCATGATCGTGTAGACGTCGATCCCGGCGTTCAGCGCCTTCGACTGGTCGATGAGCCGGTTGCCCCAGGAGTTCGGGCCGCTGGTCGTCGTGCCGAAGGTGAGGATGGTCTGGATGCCGGGGTTGTTCGCCTTCACGATCTTCAGCGCGTTCAGCACGCGGTCCTGCACGACCGCGTTCTCGAACTCGTCGGTGTTCTCGATGTCGATGTCGATCGCCTTGAGACCGTAGGCGTCGATCACCTTCTGGTAGGCACCGGCGAGCGCTTCCGGCGTCGAGCAGTTCGGGCCGAGCTTGTTGCCGCTCCACCCGCCGAAGGACGGCACGATCTGCCCGCCCGCGGCCTTGATCTGCGCGATCGCGTTCGCGTCGACGCCGCCCTGCAGCGGACGGCTGCCGTCCCAGGCGGGGTTGCAGCCACCGGACGAAAGGATGAACGCCATCGTGAACCATTTGATCCCGGTCGCGTTCATGACCGTCTGCGGATTCGGCGGGCTGCCCCAGCCCAGGTAGAGATACGGCGCGCCACGGCCGCCGGGCAGCGGCGGGTTGCTCGTGGTCGTCGTCGGAGAAGACGTGGTGGGCGTGGTCGGCGTCGTGGTCGGACCGCCGCCGCCCGGATCGCAGGACCCGCCGTTGATCTTGCAGTTCGCCGGGGCTACGTAGCCACCGGAGTACTTGACGTTGAACCCGAAGCTGGTGGAACCGCCGTTGGACAGGTTGCCGTTCCAGGTGTTCTTCACCGTCACGTGCTGGCCGGACACCGAGTAGCTGCCGTCCCACAACGAGGCGATCGAGTGCCCCGCGGGGAGGTCGAATTCGACCGTCCACGAGGGAAGGCTCGATCCCGAGTTGTTGCTGATCGTGTACTTGCCTTCCCAGCCCGAGCCCCAATCGGAACCCTTGCTGAAGGCGGCGCCGACGCCGCCGGCCGCGGAGGCCGGCGCGATCACGAGGATCGCGCCGGCCGTTGCGGCAGCGGCGGCCAGGCCGACGGCCTGGATCCAAATCCGCTTGCCCACTGTCGGACCCCTCAGTTCAGGCCGTTGCGCATGGCCGTGACGAGTTCACCGTTGGAGGTGTCACCACTGAGCTCCCAGAAGAACGCGCCGCCGAGACCCTGGTTCTTGGTCCAGCCCATCTTTCCGTTGATGGTCGCGGGAGTGTCGTAGCTCCACCAGTTGTTGCCGCACTTCGCGTACGCGGTACCCGCGACGGTGCCGGTCGCCGGGCAGCTGTTCTTGAGGATCTTGTAGTCCTCGATGCCCGCCTCGTAGGTGCCCGGTGCCGCGCCGGTCGCGGTGCCGCCCGGGGCGTCCTGGGTGACGCCTGTCCAGCCTCGGCCGTAGAAACCGATACCCAGCAACAGTTTGCTCGCCGGGACACCCTTGGCCTTGAGCTTCTGGATGGCTTCGTCGGAGTTGAAACCCTGCTGCGGGATGCCGGGGTACGACGTCAGCGGCGAGTGCGGGGCCGTCGGTCCCTGCGCCGCCCAAGCGCCGAAGAAGTCGTACGTCATGACGTTGTACCAGTCGAAGTACGCCGACGCGGGGCCGTAGTCGGCGGCGTCGATCTTGCCACCGCTGCTGGCGTCCGCGGTGATCGCGGCGGTGACCAGGAACGAGGAGCCGAACTTGGTGCGCAGCGCCTGTGCCACGTTCTTGATCGCGGCGGGGCCGCTGGTGTCACAGGTGAGACCGCAGGCGTTCGGGTACTCCCAGTCGATGTCGATACCGTCGAAGACGTCGGCCCAGCGCGGGTCCTTGATGAGCTTGTAGCAGGATTCCGCGAACGCGGCCGGGTTCTTCGACGCCTGGCCGAAGCCGCCGGACCAGGTCCAGCCGCCGAACGACCACAGCACCTTGAGGCCAGGGTACATCTTCTTCAGCTTGCGCAGCTGGTTGAAGTTACCGCGCAGCGAACCGGCGTCCCACGAGTCCGCGACACCGTCCACACTGGACGCGGCGTCGTAGAACTTGTCGTAGTCGGCGTAGGTGTCGTCGTTCGCGGTGCAGGAACCGTTGGTGACGTTGCCGAACGCGTAGTTGATATGCGTCAGCTTGGCCGCGGAACCGGAAGTGTGGATGTTCTTCACGTGGTAGTTGCGGCCGTAGACGCCCCACTGCACGAAATAGCCGAGGTTCTTCTTCGCGCCCGGGTTCGGGTTCGAAGTCGTGGTGGTCGGCGGGTTGCTCGTGCTGGTCGACGTCGGGGGATTGGACGTCGTGGTGGTCGGTGTGGTCGGCGTCGTGGTCGGGTTACCGCCGCCAGGGTCGCAGGAGCCGCCGTTGATCTTGCAGTTGGCGGGCGCGGTGTAGGCGCCGGAGTACTTGACGTTGAACCCGAAGCTGGTGGAACCGCCGTTGGAAAGGTTGCCGTTCCAGGTGTTCTTGACGGTCACGTGCTGGCCGGAGACGGTGTAGCTGCCGTCCCACAGCGAAGCGATCGAGTGGCCCGCCGCGAGATCGAACTCGACCGTCCAGGAGCTCAGGCTGGCTCCGGAGTTGTTGGTGATCGTGTACTTGCCTTCCCAGCCGGTGCCCCAATCCGACCCCTTGGTCAGGGTGGCTCCGACGCCGCCTGCCGCGTTCGCCGGCACGGTCACCAGACCGACGGCCAGCGCCGCCACGGCCGTGAACAGGCCGACCAGATGCCATCTTTTTCTCGACATTTCACTCCTTACAACCCGGTGCAGGGAAATGATCTTGGAGATGATTTCGTCAAAGGGAAATCAGCGACATCGCGTTGCCGAGGCCGGAGCCGGGCAGGCGGGGATGCGTCTTCATCGACCACCTCCATGCGGAACGCTTTGTTGCGGGAGACGGTACGTGGTCTGGACCAATATGGGAAGCATCACTACGTAGAGTGGTGATTTTCCTGCGAACGGCCTAATACGTTCGACAGCGTTAACCGTTCACTGGTTCGGTGCCGCTTACCGGCGGAAATCGTCCATTTCGCCGAGGCGGGCGATATTCGCCGATTCGTCGGGGTCGGGCAGGACACCGGAAAGGAACACGTCGGTGATTTCGACGGCCACATCGGGGGCCAGGCGTTTGAGGCTCAGCGCCAGCACGTTGGCGTCGTTCCATTTGCGCGCGCCCGCGGCGATCCAGGTGTCCCAGGCCAGCGCCGCGCGGACCCCGGGGACCTTGTTGGCCGCGATGGCCGTCCCCGTCCCGGTCCAGCACATCACCACGCCGAAATCGGCATCGCCTTCCGCGACCGCCCTGCCGACCGCCGCGCCGAGTTCCGGCCAGACGTCCGACGTCGCGGGGCGGAGCACCTCGTGGCCCGACTCGGCGAGATAGGCCTGGACGGCGTCCGTGGTGGCGTTCCGGTCGTCGGCGGCGAAGGCGATCCTCATATCCGGATCGTAACGCCGCGTCGACAGGTGACGAACCGGAAGTCATGGGAGGATCGCGGCGTGGACTCGTCTGCGGAGGAGCACCAGGTCCAGCGTGACCAGGAGATCGCACGGACACGGATTCTCGACACCGCCGCCCGGCTGATCGGCGAGGCGGGTTTCGCCCGGCTGAAGATCGGCATGATCTGCGCCAGGACCGGCTATCCCAGTGGCGTCGTCTACCAGTTGTTCGGTTCGAAGGAGACGCTGGTGCAGCGGCTCGTCGAGTTCGCCGCGGAGAAGTTCGCCGACGTCTTCAGCGCCGCCGTCGCCACCAGGACCGGTGGGCTGACCCCGAGTCCGATGGATATGCTGCGCGCCCTGCTGGACATCTTCTTCGAACTGCTCACCGACATGCCGCCGCTGAACCGGGCGTTCGTGGTGCTCTGGACGGACGCGACCGTCGGCGATCCGGCGGTGCGGTCGGCGATGACCGAGGCCGATCGCCGGTACCGCTTCGCCATCGCGCAGACCGTCGCCGCCGGGCTCGCGGACGGTTCCATCACCGGCGTCCGCGATCCCGACGCGTACGCGGCGGCGCTGGTCGGGCAGCTGCGGGGGATCGCCGTGGCCTCGATCATCGATCCCGGCGGCATCGACCTGCGTGCCGTCCGCGCGGAGATGGAGTACGCCGTGGACCGGCTCGCTTAAACCTTGGTCAGCGCGGCCGCGCCGAACGAGACACTGAACCGTTCACACCAGATGGTCACACTCGAATAGCGCGTCAGATCGGTGCCCGCGGGCAGCGTGTAGTTCTGGCTTCCCTTGTTGCCCTTGAGTTTCCCGGCGCTCACGTACGCGCCGTCGTCGAACACGAACCAGCCACCCTTGCCGGGGATGACCGGCGCGTCGGTGAGCCAGACCCGCAGATCCGGTCCGTTGCTCGTGTCGAGGTTCTCCAGGCGCAGCACCAGTGATCCGTCGGCCGCGCGCAGGATCCGGACCTTGCCGCTGGTCGCGTGCTCGTGGCTGATCAGTTCGCCGGTGGCCACGACCGAGGGCTCTTTCGGGGCGGACGTGGCGCTTCCCGAAGTCTGGGTGGTCGGCTGAGCCGAGGGCTGGGCGACGACGGGAACGGCCTCGTCGACCGTCTCGTTGACCCAGAGCTTCCACGGCTGGAACCAGTAGAGGCCCGCGGCGGCCGCCACCACCAGTCCGGCCGCCAGTACGGCGAGCACCCGCTTGCGTTTCATGAGGACATTCAACCGCGCGAACCGTCCGGATCGCCCGGTTCGGGCGGTTACCGAACTCTTACGGCGCCGATCGGGCGGGGTCACGGCTGGGTTTCGGCACCTTGACCGCGATCACGCCGCTTGACACGATTGCCGATCTGAAAAGGGCATATCGGACGGAGGCCCCTCGATGGGTTCGGCGATGTTTTCCATCCTCCTGCCGGTAGCGCTGGCACTGGTCATGTTCGGGCTAGGGCTGACACTGACCGTCGGCGACTTCACGCGCGTACTGAAATATCCGAAGGCGGCCGTCATCGCGCTCGTGTGCCAGATGATCGTGCTGCCCGTGATCTGCGTCGGCCTCATCGTGCTGTTCGGCCTCGAAGGCGTGCTCGCGGTCGGCATGATGCTGCTCGTCGCCTCGCCGGGCGGGACCTCGGCGAACCTGTTCAGCCACCTCGCCGGTGGCGACGTCGCCCTGAACGTCACACTCACGGCGATCAACTCGGTACTGGCCGTGTTCACCCTGCCGCTGGTGGTCGGCCTGTCGATGGCCGGATTCCTCGACGGCGGCGCCTCGGTCGGGCTCCAGCCCGCGAAGTTCCTGCAGGTGTTCGCGATCGTGCTGATCCCGGTCGTGATCGGGATGGCGGTGCGGCACCGGTTCACCGGCTGGGCCGAGCGGATGCGCAAACCGGTCAAGATCGGCTCCGCCGTGGTGCTCGTCCTGGTGATCGCGGCCGCGATCGCGCAGGAGTTCCGGACGCTGGCGGACAACATCTGGACGCTCGGGCCGGTCGCGCTGGCGCTTTCCGTGCTCAGCCTCGCGATCGGGTACTACGTGCCTCGACTGTTCCGAGTGGACCGCGGGCAGTCGATCGCGTCCGCCATGGAGATCGGCGTCCACAATGCCACGCTCGCGATCGCGGTGGCGTATTCCGTGCTCGGCGACAAGGCGATGGCCGTGCCCGCCGGGGTCTACGGCGTGCTCATGTTCTTCCCCGCCGGGATCGCGGCGTACCTGTTGTCCCGCAGCAGGGAGAGCACGCCGGTCTGAGCTAATTTGAGGGAGTGCCTCGTTCTCCCATCGGCGAGTTCCTCGACGTGAACGGCGTCGCCGTCCACGTCCGGCAGGACGGTGCCGGGCCGCCGTTGGTGCTGCTGCACGGGTATTGCGGGTCGGTGCACTGGTTCGACCGGCTCACCCTCGGCCTGGCCGCGCGGCATCGGGTGATCCGGGTGGATCTGCTGGGACACGGGTGCACAGGTGGTTCTTCGGGGCTCGACGCGGCGTCGCAGGGACGCATGGTGGCCGCCGTCCTCGATGCGCTGGACGTCGAGGACGTCCTGGTCGCCGGTCACTCCTTCGGTGCGGACGTCGCCTTGGCGCTGGCCGCGATCTCCCCGCGAGTCGGTTCCGTGGTGCTGATCGGACAGGCGCCGGACTACAGCTACGCCTCCTTTCCGCCGGGCAGTTCGGTGCTGCTGCCGATGGTCGGCGCGCTCGTGCGGACGGTCGCCGATCGGCGATGGATCCGGCTCGCTTCCCGGTTCCGCCGCAGCGGCTGGTTCGACGATCCCTTGCAGGACTTGGCGGATCACGCCGTCACCGCGCCGTCGATGGCCAGGGTGGTCCTCGTGGAACGGGCGCGGCTGCTCGCGTTTCGTCCTCTCGATGCGCAAGTGGCGGCCTTGGGGTTGCCGTGCCTGGTGATTCTCGGGCGGCGGGACCGCTTTTACGACTGTGACAAGACTTTCGCGCGGTACTCGGCGGCCGGGGCCCGCGTGGAGGTCGTGGAGGACGCCGGGCACTCGCCGTTCCTGGAGCGGCCGGGCGAGGTCGCTCGGTTGCTTCGTGAGTTCCGGGCATAGCGGCCGACGCTTTCGCGTGTCTGGATGGACGACACGCGTGATCGGGCGGACGACTCGCGGCGGAACGCGGCCGCGCGTGTGTCGTCCGTCCAGTCACGCGTGTCGTCCGTCGGATCACGCGTGTCGTCCACTCAGTCACGCGAAATCGCCTTGAGCGGCGCGTGAAGGCCCCCTTCCCTCGGCTCAGCCGAGGAAGCTCGACCTTCACACCTTCCCCAGTACATAAAGGACCCCTTCCTTGCGCCTAGGTACAGGAAGGGGGCCTTCATGTACTTCAGGCGCTGACGTCCCCGATCGCCTTGTCCAGGGTGCCCAGCCCTTCCGCCAGTTCGTCCTCGGTCGCGGTCAGCGGGGGAGCGATCCGGAAGACCCCGCCCATTCCCGGCAACTGCACGATGTTCATGTGCAGCCCCAGTTCGAGGCACCGCCGCGTGACCAGCGCGCCCAGTTCGTCGGAACTCTCCTTCGTGGCCCGGTCCACGACGAGTTCCACGCCGACCAGCAGACCGCGCCCGCGGATGTCGCCGACGACGGGATGACGGGCGGCGATGTCGTCGAGACCGCGGCGGAGGAAGGCACCCAGTCCGGTGGCGCGTTCGTCGAGCCGGTCGCGGGTGAGGACGTCGAGCACGGTGTTCCCGACGGCCGCCACCAGCGGGTCCGCGACGTGCGTGGTGAAGAACAGATAGCCGCGGTCGTGCGCTTCCTGTTCGATCTCGGCGCTCGTGATCACCGCCGCGAGCGGGAGGCCGGCGCCCAGCGTCTTGGACAGGGTGAGGATGTCGGGGACGACGCCGTCGCGTTCGAACGCGTACCAGTTTCCCGTGCGGCACAAGCCGGTCTGTGCCTCGTCGAGGATCAGCAGCATCCCGCGTTCGCGACACTTCTGGTGCAGCGCGGCGAAATATCCCACCGGTGGCTCGATGATCCCGCCCGAGCTGAGGACCGGTTCGACGATGCACGCCGCGAGGCTGCCGACGGACTGGGCGTCGATCATCTCGAACCCGAAGTCCAGTTGCCGCTTCCAGTCCAGTTCCCCTTCCGGGGTGAGGAAGTCCGGCCGATACGCGTTCGGCGCGGGAATGGCGAAGTTGCCGGGCGCGGTCGGCCCGTAGCCCTTGCGGCCGGCACTGTAGGTCGCGTTCGCCGCCGCTTGCGTCATCCCGTGCCACGACCGGGCGAACGACACGATCTCGTGCTTCCCGGTGACGAGTTTCGCCATCCGGATCGCGGCCTCGTTCGACTCCGCCCCGGTGGTCAGGAGTAGCGCCTTTTCCAGCGGTGACGGCAAAGTCTCGGCCAGCCGTCGCGCGAGGTCGACGACGGGGCGGCTCAGCATCCCGCTGAACAGGTGGTCGAGCGAGCCGATCTGCCGTCGTACGGTCTCGACGATCTCGGGATGCGAATGCCCGAGGATCGCGCTCATCTGTCCCGAAGTGAAGTCGAGGATCCGCCGTCCGGACTCGGTGAACAGGTAGCTCCCGGCGGCGTGATCGATGATCTCGCGGGTGAAGTCGCCTGCCCCGGCGTAGCGCACGAGGTGCCGGTCGGCGTCGGCCCAGAAACGGTCGGCGGTGGACAGTTCGGTGATCGGAGCAGCCATGCCCTGACGGTAAATCCCCGCCGAGCGACACGTCCATCTCACGATTCCGGCTGTGCTGTTCGGCCGATCCGTACAACAATGGCGCCATGCTCAATCCGTGGAGGCTCAGCCTGCTGAGCAGACTGGACACGCTCGGCACCGTCCGCGCGGTCGCGAAAGCGGCCAACCTGAGCGCGTCCAGCGTGTCCCAGCAGCTCGCGGTCCTCGAGGCCGAGACGCGGACACACCTGCTGGAGCGCACCGGCCGCCGCGTCCGGCTGACCCCGGCCGGGCGGATGCTGGCCCGCCGCGCGAGGGAGATCCTCGACCACATGGACACCGTCGAGGCCGAGCTGCGCGGTCTCGGTGAGGGACCGGCGGGGCTCGTCCGCCTCGGCGCCTTCCAGAGTTCGATCCACACCATCGCCGTCCCCGCGGTGAACCGGCTGGCCCGCTCGCATCCGCGCCTGCAGATCGAACTGCTCGAACTCGAACCGCACGTCAGCATGCCCGCGCTCCGCGTCGGTGACGCCGACGTCATCATCACCACCACGGACTTCGTCGAACAGCCGCTGGGGCCCGACGTCGAACTCGTACCGCTCGCGACCGACCCGATCGTGCTCGTCGTCCCGCCCGGTCATCCGGCCGCGGGCCGCGGCCCTGCCGACCTCGCCGCCTACGCGAGCGAGCCATGGGCGTTCGACGTTCCCCAGTCGTACATGGCGAATCTCGCCACCCGGCTCTGCCGCGAAGCCGGTTTCGAGCCGCGCGTGATCGCCCGGTTCAGCAACTACATGATGACCTTGCAGCACGTCGAGGCCGGGCTTTCGATCGCTCTTCTGCCGGGCCTCGCCGTCGACCGGCGCTACCGCGTCGCCACCCGCGAGCTCGTGACGCCGGTCGACCGGTCGATCACCGCGGCGATCAGGCGCGGGTCCGCGCCTCGCGCCGCTGTCGACCTGGTTCTCGAGGCGATCCGGAGCCATCCGGAACTGCCGCTGTGAACCCGTGCCGTCGCGCCACCAGCACCACGGCCAGCGTCGGCACGAGCAGTACCAGGACACTCCAGGGGAACGACTCCGCGCCGAAGCCGTCGAGGAGGACCCCACCCGCGATCCCGCCGCCCGCCATCGCCGCGTTCCACAAGGTGACCAGCATGGCCTGCGCGATATCCGCCGCGCCGCCCTGGTCACCCGCCTGCGCGGCGGCGGTCTGCAGCAGGGTCGGGATGCCGCCCCAGCCGAGCCCCCACAGGGTCACCGCGAGATAGACCAGCGCCGGGCTTTCGCCCAGCAGAGCCAAAATCGTCGCTCCGGCCGCCACGAGAAGGGTGCCGGCGACGGTCAGCGGACGCAGCCGGCGGTCGATGAAGAGGCCGACGAACCAGATGCTGACCATCGACGCCAGGCCGAACACCAGCAGGATCCGATCGACCGAGCCGCCCAGCGACACGTGTTCGAGGAAGGTCGCGATGTAGGTGTAGAGGATGTTGTGCGCCAGCACGAACGTCAGTGTCACGAACAGGACGGCGGCCACGCCGGGAACGGCGAGGGTCCGGCGCACCGGGAGCCTGCCGCCCTTGTCCTGCCCGGGAAAATCGGGGACGGCCAGCGCGATCCAGGCGAGCAGGCCGAGCGCGAGCGCCGACATGAGCGAGAACGTCACCTGCCAGCCGAAGAGACCGCCCAGGAAGGTGCCGGCGGGGATGCCGAGCGAGAGCGCGAGCGGGATACCGGTCATCACGACGGCGATCGCCTTGCCCCGCACCGGTTCCGGCGCCAGCCGCCGGGCGTAACCGGCCAGCAGTGCCCAGACCACGCCCGCCGCGATCCCGGCGACGAATCGCGCGCCGAGGGTCAGCGGATAGTTCGTGGACAGCGCCGTGACCGTGTTGGCGATGGCGAAACCGGCGACTCCGGTCAGGAGCAAGCGTCTGCGGCGCCAGCCCGCGGTCGCCGCGGACAGGGGGATCGCGGTCAGCGCGGTGCCGATCGCGTACACCGTCACCAGTTGCCCTGTCGCCGCTTCGCTGACGCCGAGCCCGGCGCTCATCGCGGGCAGCACCCCCGCGGGAAGGGCTTCGGTGAGGACGGTGACGAACGCCGCCGTGGTCAGCGCGAGCAGCGCGCCGAGTGGGAGTTTCGCAGTCATGATCCGTATGCTCGAACCATCACACAGATGTGAAGGTCAAGTCGGCCGGGGTGAGGTGGCGCACATGCGGATCGGGGAACTGTCGGAGCGGACGGGGACGTCGCGCCGCCTGCTGCGGTACTACGAGGAGCAGGGTCTCATCGTCTCGGAGCGGCTGGCCAACGGCTACCGCGACTACGCCGAATCGTCGGTCGACCGGGTCATCCAGGTCCGCGGCCTGCTCGACGCCGGGCTGCCGACCAGGATCATCAAGCAGATCCTGCCGTGCCTGGACAAACCCCGGCAGATCTACTTCCCGGACGCGACCGCGGAGATGCTCGAAACCCTGGAGGCCGAACGCGACCGGATGACCCGGCGCGCCGAATGCCTGCTCCGCAACCGGGACGCCATCACCGAGTACCTCGACGCGGTCCGCGCCTACGACCCGGCGTCCTGAGCCGGGAGAGGCTTTCCTCGCATCGGCCTTGACAGGGCGAGAAAGCGCTTTCAGGATGTGGGCAGGAAAGCGCTTTCAAAGGAGAACGGATGACCACGCGGAAACTCGGCGTCGTGATGAACGGCGTCACCGGGCGGATGGGCTATCGGCAGCACCTGGTGCGCTCGGTCCTGGCGATCAGGGAGGCAGGCGGGGTCGAGCTGGCCGACGGTTCGCGGGTGCAGCTGGAACCGGTCCTGGTGGGGCGCAACGCGGACAAGCTCGAAGAGATCGCCACCCGGCACGGGCTGACCCGCTGGACCACCGACCTCGACGCCGCGCTCGGCGACGACGACCTCCCGCTCTACTTCGACGCGCAGCTGACCGCGGTCCGCGAGAAGTCGATCGTCCGTGCCATCGACGCCGGAAAGCACATCTACACCGAGAAGCCGGTGGCGGAGTCGGTCGAAGGCGCGCTCGCGCTGGCACGGCACGCCGAAGCGGCCGGGGTCAAGAACGGCGTCGTCCACGACAAGCTGTACCTGCCCGGCCTGCTCAAGCTGAAGCGCCTGATGGACAGCGGCTTCTTCGGCCAGGTGCTGTCCGTGCGCGGCGAGTTCGGTTACTGGGTGTTCGAGGGCGACTGGCAGTCGGCACAGCGTCCCAGCTGGAACTACCGCGCCGAAGACGGCGGCGGCATCGTCGTCGACATGTTCTGCCACTGGAACTACGTGCTGGAGAACCTCTTCGGCGCCGTCAACGCCGTGACCGCGAAGGCCGTCACGCATATCCCGGAGCGCGTCGACGAGAAGGGCGACCGGTACGCCGCGACGGCCGACGACTCCGCGTACGCGATCTTCGAGCTCGAAGGCGGGATAATCGCCCAGCTCAACTCGTCCTGGTGCGTGCGGGTCCACCGTGACGAACTGGTCGAGTTCCAGGTCGACGGCACCAAGGGCAGCGCCGTCGCCGGCCTGCACAAATGCGTCATCCAGCCGAGGGAGGCCACACCGAAGCCGGTGTGGAACCCGGATCTCGCCGAGACGCGGTCGTACCGTTCGCAGTGGCAGGAAGTGCCGGACAACGAGGACTTCGGCAACGGTTTCCGCGCCCAGTGGGAGCAGTTCGTCCGCCACGTCGTGGAGGACGCGCCGCATCCTTACGACTTCATGGCGGGCGTCCGCGGCATCCGGCTCGCGGAAGCCGGCCTCGAGTCCTCGCGCGAGAACCGACGGATCTCACTGGGCTAGCGGCCGAAAACCGCTCCCGGGTCTTCCGCGATCAGCACCGAGATCTCCCGGATCTTGCGGTTCGTGTGCTGTGACGCCTCGGTGAGCCAGCGGAAGGCTTCCTCGGCGTTCAGCTCCAGACGTGCCATCACGATTCCCTTCGCGGTGGCGATGGCGTCCCTGGTCTCCAGCGCGGCGACCAGGGTCTCCGCCTGCCGTTCGGCGGCGGCCCAGCGGGACGCGGTCAGGATGATCGCCGAAATGGCCGAGGTGAACATCGCGACCAGGGCCGCCTCCACCGGGTCGAAGGCGTTCTCCTCGAAGCTCCAGACGTTGAGCGCGCCGGTCAGCGGCTCGGTCTCCCGCCGCTTGAAGTGCGACTCGTCGGGGACGAACAATGGGCAGGCCAGCGCGGTCCGCACGCCGAGCTGGTCGGCTGCGGCCGCGAAATCCGGCCAGCGCGCGGTCGCGTCGGCGTCCAGGAGGGTCCGGACGATCGACCCGCTCTCGGCGGCCTTCAGGCAGGGGCCCTCGTCCGCGCTGTACTGCGCCTTGTCCAGGGGGAGCAGGGATTCGTCGGTGGCGGCGACGGTGCTCGGTTCGCCGTCGGAGTACAGCGTCACCGTGGCCGCGTCCGCGCCCGGCAGCAGCCCGATCACCTTCTTCGCCACCCGTTCCAGCAACTCGTCGCGGGGCTCGTCGAGCCGCATCGACTCGGTGAGCTCCCGCAACGCCGAAGCGGTGTCGCGAAACTGATCCATCATGGCCCTTCCCTCGGACGGCGGATTTCGCCGACCACCAAGAACGTACTCGTTCCGGCTAGGCGGGCATTGGCCGATTCGGGCTAACCCGTGGCCGGTGACCCGCCGGTTCGGTGCTCATCAGGCCTTCGCCGCGGGTGAGCCCGGGCAACCGCTGCTCGAACCGGGCGACCTCTCCCGTGGGCAGGACGCCCGTCAGCCCGGCCCGGTCGCCCCGCGCCACCGAACCGGTGACGGTGCCGCCGTGTTCGACGAGCCGGGAGAGCGTCGCGGTCACCGTGTCGGCGGGCAGTTCCACCTCGATCCGGCTGACCGGTTCGAGTACCTCCATTCCCGCCTCCCGGAGGGCCTCTGCCAGCACGAACGGGGTGATCTTGCGAAAGTCGCCCGCCGCGCTGACCGGGCTGAAGTAGCCGGTGTGGGTGACGGTCACCACGCAGTCGACGACCTCCCGGCCGGACGGGCCGCTCCGCAGTGTCGCGTCGACGGTCTCCTCGATGGCCTTGTGGAAGGCGAGCGGGAGGGAGCCGAGTTCGACGTCGAGGCCGAAGGTCGGCCCGGAACCGGGTGCGCCGGGGCCGACTCGAAGCCCGAGCGTCGCGAAGTACGGGTTCCGCTTCTCCGTGATGAACCACACCGAATGCCCGGTGCCGACCGGCCGCTCGGCGCAGACCGGACGGGTGAGACTGAACGTGACGTCGAGACCGTGCTGAGCGGCGAGCGTCTCGGCGATGATCTCCTTCTGCACCTCGCCGTAGAGGCGCACCGAGATCCGGCGCGTCACGTCGTCCTGCCGGACGGTGATCAGCGGATCCTCTTCCGCCAGTTCCCGCAAGGCCGCGAACACCGCTGGCGTCGCTGGACTGACCACGGTTTCCAAGGCGGGCGGAGGAAACCGCGCGGCGCCGTCCTCGCTGTCGGGAACGCCGATGAGGTCGCCGATCCGGATCTCCTTGAGCCCGGTGACCTTGGCGATCCGCCCGGCCCACGCCCGGCCCTCGACGGTTTCGCCGCCGAGTTCGAAGACGTGCACCGCGCTGACCTTCGCCTCCTTCGTGAGTCCACGGCGATGGAACCGGACGTGGTCCCGCGCGCCGATGTCGCCGGAGAACACTCGGACATAGGCGATCTTTTCGTGCGCGCGGCCGCGTTCGATCTTGAAGACCGTGGCGCGCAACCGGCTGTCCGGCGCGGATTTCCGCGCTCCGGAAAGGAATTCACGGATACCGGAGGTCAGCTCGGCGATCCCTTCGCCGCTGCGTGCCGAGCCGAAGAAGACGGGGGAGACGAGACCGAGCCGGGTCTGCCGGACGAGTTCGGCCCGACAGTCCTCGGCCGTCACCGTGTCTTCGAGATACGCGGCGAGGAAGGCATCGCTGTGCTCGGCCAGCCGTTCGGCCGTCCCCGACGACAGGGAGGACGGCCGGACTTTCGCGCTCCCCGTGCCGATGCCGTCGACTTCGGACATCGGCACGCAGGCGACACCGAGACGTTCGGCGAGATCGGTGAGGAGGCCGTCGTAGCGGGCGCCCGCCCGGTCGACCTTGTTGACGAAGATCAGCACGGGGAGCCGCAGGCGAGTGAGCGCGCGCATGAGCACGCGGGTCTGTGCCTGCACTCCCTCGACGGCGGAAACGACCAGAACGACGCCGTCGAGCACTCCCAGCGCGCGCTCGACCTCGGCGATGAAGTCCGGGTGGCCGGGCGTGTCGATCAGGTTGACGCGCAGGTCACCGACGCGGAAGGCCACGACGGCCGAGCGGATCGTGATCCCGCGGCGGCGTTCCGGCTCCATCGTGTCGGTGTGGGTGTCCCCGGCGTCGACGCGGCCGAGGGTGCCGATGGCGCCGGTGTGATGGAGCAGGCGCTCCGTCAGGCTCGTCTTACCGGCGTCGACGTGGGCGAGGATTCCCAGGTTCAGGTACTCCATGGATGAACGGCTCCAAGGCTGTCGAAAGGTCCATACGGCTCGGGGACTCGACAGCTCGGCGCACGCCGTTCTCCTTCTTCCGGGAAAGCACCTGGTCGCGCCGGACGTTAGCAGCGTGTTTCCGGCCGGTCACGTGATTTAGCGCCGGGCGTTGACTTGTGGCGCTCCGTGGGCTGTAATTCTTGAACATTTCAGCGCAAGAACATGACAAGAGTCAGGAAGATTCCGCTCAGTCCCCTCCCGGAACAGAGGAATGTCATGAGAACGAAGCGCCCACTGACGTGCGCGGTGGTGTTCGCCGCCCTGTCCCTTCTCCTCACTCCACCCGCCATCGCGGCGAACGACGCCCCGGCATCAGCCGCCGCCGAAGCCGCCGACGCGACCTACACCGCCAGTAGCCAGTTGGCCGGCTACGCCGTTTCGAACGTCGGGGACGGCAACCAGGCCACCTACTGGGAAAGCACGAACAACCAGTTCCCGCAATGGATCCAGGCCGACCTCGGCGCGGCCACGAACATCGCCCGGCTCGTGCTCAAACTGCCCTCGGGCTGGGAAGCCCGCACTCAGACCTTCTCGGTGCAGGGCAGCGCGAACGGCACGAGCTTCAGCGATCTCGCGCCGTCGGCAGGCCATCGGTTCGACCCGGCGACCGGCAACACGGTCACCCTCGACGTCACGGGGAACACCAGGTTCGTGCGGTTGAACATCACCGCCAACACCGGCTGGCCCGCGGCCCAGCTCTCGGAGTTCGAGGTGCGCGGTCCCGCGGGCGGGGACACGCAGCCGCCGTCCGCGCCGGGGAACCTCGCCTACACCGAACCGTCGAGCGGCAAGATCCGGCTCACGTGGTCGGCGTCGGCCGACAACACCGGAGTCACGGGCTACGACGTGTACGCCAACGGGCAGCTTCGCGGCAGCGTCGCTGGGGATGTCCTGACCTACACCGACGACCAGCCCGAGAGCGCGACGGTCGCCTATTCCGTGCGAGCCCGCGACGCGGCGGGCAATCAGTCGGCGAGCAGCGGCACGGTGACGAGGACCGGTACCCGCGCGGGGACGAATCTCGCGCTGGGCAAGCCGATCACGGCGTCTTCGGTGCAGCACTCCTACGTCGCCGCCAACGCCAACGACGACTCCCAGACCACCTACTGGGAGGGCGCGGCGTACCCGAACCTGCTCACCGTCGCGCTCGGGTCCAACGCCGACCTCGACCGGATCGTGGTCAAGCTCAACCCGGACCCCGCGTGGGCACAGCGCACGCAGACGATCGCCGTCGAAGTGCGTGATCAGGGCGCGACCGCGTTCACCACGCTGGTGCCCGCGCAGACGTACACCTTCACTCCCGCGAGCGGCAACACCGTCACGATCCCGGCCGGTGGCCGCGCCGCCGACGTCCGCCTGAGGATCACCGCCAACTCCGGTGCCCCCGGTGGACAGGCCGCGGAATTCCAGGTCTTCGGTGTTCCCGCGCCGAACCCCGACCTGACGGTCTCGGGGGTTTCGTGGTCGCCGCGGAACCCGGTGGAGACCGACGCGATCACCGTGTCGGCGACCGTCCGCAACGCCGGGACGGCGGCCTCGGGTGCGACGAACGTGAACCTCTACGTGGGCACCGCGAAGGTCGGCACAGCACCTGTCGGTGTGCTCGCGGCCGGAGCATCCACGACGGTGTCGGCGGACATCGGAACCAGGGAGACGGGCAGCCACCAGCTCACCGCGAAGGTCGACGAGGCCAACGCCGTCGTCGAACAGGACGAGGCCAACAACTCCTACACCGGTGCGACGGCCCTCGTCGTCGGCCCGGTGGCCAGCTCCGACCTCGTCGCGGCCACCGCGTGGTCGCCGAACAATCCCACGGCGGGTGACACCATCACTTTCTCCGCGACGGTACGCAATCAGGGAACGGTCGCTTCGGCGGGCGGCGCGCACGGCGTCACGGTGACGATCACCGACCAGAACGGCGCCGTCGTCAAGACGCTCACCGGCTCGTACACCGGCGCGATCGCGGCCGGGGCCACGGCACCGCCGGTGAACGTCGGCACCTGGACGGCCGGGAACGGGCGGTACACGGTCAAGACCGTCGTCGCGAACGACGCCAACGAGCTGCCCGCCAAACAGGGCAACAACACCGTCACGCAGTCGCTGTTCGTCGGCCGCGGCGCGAACATGCCCTACGACATGTACGAAGCGGAAGACGGCGTGGTCGCCGGCGGCGCGGCCGTGATCGGCCCGAACCGGAAGATCGGCGACCTCGCGGGCGAGGCGTCGGGCCGCAAGGCCGTGACGCTGAATTCGACCGGCTCCTCGGTCGAGTTCACCACCCGCGCGGCCACGAACACCCTGGTGACCCGGTTCTCGATGCCGGACGCCGCGGGTGGCGGTGGGCAGAACTCGACGCTGAACGTCTACGTCGACGGCACGTTCCTGAAGGCCATCGACCTGACCTCGCGCCACGCGTGGCTCTACGGTCCCGAAGCCTCTCCGCAGAACTCTCCGGGAGCCGGGCCCGCTCGCCACATCTACGACGAGGCCAGCATGCTGCTCGGCACGACCGTGCCCGCCGGGCACAAGATCAAGCTGCAGAAGGACGCCGGCAACGGTTTGAACTACGCGATCGACTTCGTGAACTTCGAGCTGGCCACCGCGGCCGCGAACCCCGACCCGGCGCGCTACGCCGTCCCGGCCGGGTTCACCCAGCAGGATGTGCAGGCCGCACTGGACAAGGTCCGCCAGGATCCGAACCTCACCGGTGTCTTCCTGCCGCCGGGGCAGTATCCGATGACGAGCAAGGTCACCGTCTACGGCAAACCGGTCACGGTGCTCGGCGCCGGGCCGTGGTTCACGAGGTTCACCGCGCCGAGCGGGCAGGAGAACACCGACATCGGGTTCGACGCGCAGGCGAGCGCGAGCGGTTCGACGTTCGGCGGGTTCGCCGTGTTCGGGAACTACACGTCCCGGATCGACGGCCCCGGCAAGGTCTTCAACTTCACCAACGTCACGAACATGACGATCGACGACATCTGGGTGGAGCACCAGATGTGCCTGCTGTGGGCGACCAATGTGGACAACACGACGGTGAAGAACTCGCGGATCCGCGACATGTTCGCCGACGGGCTCAACTTCACCAACGGCAGCACGGGGAACCGGGTCACCAACAACGAAGCCCGCTCGACCGGCGACGACAGTTTCGCGCTGTTCGCGGCCACGGACCTCAACGCGGGCAACCAGTACGACAACGTGTTCGAGAACCTGACCGTGCTGCTTCCGTGGCGCGCGGCCGGGCTGGCGGTGTACGGCGGGTACAGCAACACCTTCCGCAACCTCTACATCGCGGACACGCTGACGTACTCCGGGATCACGATCAGCTCGCTCGACTTCGGCTACCCGTTCCTCGGGTTCGGCCCGCGGCCGACGACCGTCCAGAACGTGTCACTGGTCCGCGCCGGTGGCCATTTCTGGGGACAGCAGACGTTCCCGGCGATCTGGATGTTCTCCGCCTCCAAGGAGTTCCGCGGTATCCGGGTGTCCGATGTGGACATCCAGAGCCCGACATACAGCGGCATCATGTTCCAGACCAAGTACACCGGGAACCGTCCGGAGAACCCGGTCGAGGACACGGTGCTGACGAACGTGTCGATCACCGGGGCGCACCGCAGCGGTGACGAGTTCGACGCGAAGTCGGGGATCGGGATCTGGGTCAACGAGCTGCCGGAACCGGGTCAGGGCCCGGCCGTCGGCTCGGCGACGTTCACCGGGCTGACCCTGAGCGACAACGCCGAGGACATCCGGAACACGACGAGCACGTTCACCATCAACCGCAACTGAGTGCGTGGCGCCCGCCGGGAGCAGGTTTCCCGGCGGGCGGCCCGGGTATGCGGGTGCTGACCCGAGTCCCGGACAGAGAGGCCATGCCGTGTGCGATGCCGGGTATGACGCGGTGATCATCGGTGCCGGACCAGCCGGGTTGAGCGCCGCGCTGGTGCTCGGCCGGTCCCGGCGCAGCGCGCTGGTGGTCGACGGAGGCGCCGGCCGTAATTCGACCGCCGCGGGCGTGCACGGGCTCTTGGCCTGCGACGGGATGGACCCGGACGCGTTGCGGGCGGCCGGCCGCGAGCAGTTGGCGGAGTATCCGGAGGTCTGCCTGCGGGAAGGCCGGGTCCGGGCCGTCGACGGCGAATGCGGCGGGTTCACGGTCGTGTTCGAGAACGGCGATCCGGTGACCGCACGGCGGATCGTGCTGGCCACCGGAGTGGTGGAGGACCTGCCAGGGATCGCGGGGCTGGCCGAGCGCTGGGGGAAGAGCGTTCTCGGCTGCCCGTATTGCCACGCCTGGGAATTCCGGGATCGGCCCTTGGCCGTCCTGGCCACCGAGGGGCGGCAGGACGCGATGTTCGCCGCCCAGCTGACCCGATGGAGCCAGGATGTCACCTTGTGCGCCAACGGTTTCCCGTTGTCCGCCGAAGATGAGGCGCTCTTGGGCGAACGTGCGGTCCACGTGCGCCGCGAGCCGGTGCGAAGTGTTGAGGGACCCGAGGACGAAGTCGAACGGGTCACCTTCCACGACGGCGACCCGGTGGAATGCGCGGCGGTGTTCCTGCACGCCAGCACGAGGCAGGCCGACCCGCTGGCCGGGGAACTGGGCTGCGTGCTTCAAGACGACGGCACCGTGCGGATCGACGACGTCGGATTCACCGGCGTGCCGGGTGTCTTCGCCGCGGGTGACCTGGCGCGGCGGGAGTCATGCCCGCCGGGCATGACGTTCGTGGTGACCGCGGCCGCCATGGGTTTCGTGACGGCCACCGCGGTGGATCACGAACTGTTTCAGGAAGAGCTGGACTGAAGAGCGGAATCCGTGCTTCACTCCTTGCCATGCCGTACCGCCGGACTCCGAAGACGCAGGCCAGGCTGGACTCGCAGCGAGGCGAGATCCTGGCCGCGGCCATCGCGTTGCTGGCCGAGACCGGGTACGCGGGCTGCTCCATGGCCGCGGTCGCCGCGCGGGCGGGCGTGGGCACCGGCAGCGTGTACCGGCAGTTCCCGTCCAAGGCCGACCTGGTCGTCGAGGTCTTCCGCGAGGTGGTCTCCCGGGAGGTCGACGCCGTCGAGGCCGCCGCGTCCCAAGGCGACGTCCGCGAACGCGTGGTCGCCGTGATCGAGACCTTCGCCGGGCGGGCGCTGAAGGCACCGAGACTCGCGTACGCGCTGCTGGCCGAACCGGTCGACGCCGTGGTGGAGGCCGAGCGCCTGGTGTTCCGCCGCGCGTTCCGCGAGGTCATCGCCAGGAACATCGCCGACGGCGTGACGAGGGGACTGCTGCCCCCGCAGGACGCGGAAGCGACCGCCGCGGCGCTGGTCGGCGCGGGCGCGGAAATGCTGGTCGGCCCCTTGGCGGGCGAAAGCGGACCGGACACGATCCCGCAGCTGGTCACGTTCACCCTTCGCGCGCTGGGAGGTTCCGATGGCGTTTGATACGCTCACCTACCGCGTAGAAGATCGGAAGGCGTACCTGACCTTGAACCGCCCCGAGCGGCTCAACGCGATCAACGACGTCATGCCACGCGAGATCCGGCAGGCCGTGGAGCTGGCGAACGAAGACGACGCGGTCCGGGTGATCGTGGTGCGCGGCGAAGGCCGGTCGTTCTGCGCCGGATACGACCTCAAACAGTTCGCCGAGGAAGACGCCGAAGGCCGCTGGAACCAGGGCCCGGTCTGGGATCCGGTCAAGGACTACCGGGTGATGAAGCGCAACACCGACGATTTCTTCAGCCTGTGGCGATCGCTGAAACCCACCCTCTGCCAGGTGCAGGGACACGCGATCGCCGGCGGGAGCGACATCGCGCTGTCGTGCGACATGCTGATCATGGCGACCGACGCGCGCATCGGTTATCCACCCGCACGGGTGTGGGGCTGCCCGACGACCGCGATGTGGGTCTACCGCGTCGGCGCCCAGCGGGCGAAACGGATGCTGCTCACCGGCGACACCATCGACGGCGTCACCGCTGCCGAATGGGGTCTCGCGCTCGAGGCGGTGGAACCCGGACGGCTCGAAGCGGCCGTCGGGGAACTGGCCGACCGGATGGCGGGCGTGCCGACGAACCAGCTGGTGATGCAGAAACTGATGATCAACCAGGCCTACGACAACATGGGCCTTTCCGGCACCCAGACCCTCGCGACGCTTTTCGATGGCATCACCCGGCACACCCCCGAAGGCCGCTGGTTCCGCGAGTTCGCCGAACGCGACGGTTTCCACGAGGCGGTGGCCTACCGCGATTCCGGCCAGGTCATCCCGGACGGCGGCGGACCGCTGCCCGAGCACAAGGATCCAAGGAGCTCTTCATGACCGCGAACACCGAAAGCGAACGCGTCGCCGAGCGCCTGCAACGCTCCTCCGCGCGGCACTCCTACGACCCGGACGTCGACGTCGACTGGCTGGCACCGCTGGTCGACGGGGCGTACGGCAAGGCGCCGGAGCGATGTTCCCTGTACGGCACGGAGTTGTGGGAACGTCTCGACGAAGACCAGCGCGCCGAGCTGAGCCGCCAGGAGGCCGCGGCCGCGGCGGCGTCGGGTATCTGGTTCGAGCTGATCCTCATGCAGGGCCTCGTGCGCCACGTCTACAACAGCGACCCGACGACGCACAACGCCCAGTACGCGCTCACCGAGATCGCCGACGAATGCCGTCACAGCACCATGTTCGCGCGCTCGATCGCGAAGAGCGGCGGCGTCGTCCGGCGCCCCAGCCGCTCGGCGCACCGCGCGGGCAAGGTGTTCGGCGCGATCTGCGGCCCGGCCCTGCTGTTCGCCGGCGCCATCTACGTCGAAGAACTCGCCGATGGCATGCAACGCGAGATGATGCGCGACGACAGCCTGCAGCCGATGATCCGGATGATCTCGCGTATCCACGTCATCGAAGAAGCACGCCACATCAGCTTCGCGAAGGACGAACTGAGCCGGGCCTGGGCGCGCCACGGCCGCGTCGGCCGCGAACTGATCCGCTGGGCGATCGCAGGGATGGCCTACGTCGCGACGTCGGAATTGTTGCACCCCAAGGCATACACCTCTGTCGGCCTCGACCCCCGCGAGGCCCGCCAGGCCGCCGCCACGAACCCGCACTGGCGCCGGACCAAGGCGGCGTGGGCGGCCAAGGCCGTCGAACACTTCACCGAGATAGGCCTCATCGGCGGCCCGAGCCGCCGGCTCTGGCGCCGCGCCGGCGTCCTCGACTGAACAAGGAAGGCACTCCATGTCCAAGCTTCTCGGCCTCGGTATCGCCGCGACCGGCCTCGCCCACTTCGCCGCCCCGGCGGCCTTCGAACCCGTGACGAAGATGGCGTTCGCCGACGACGTCCGCAACTGGACCTACCGCAACGGTGCCACCGAACTCGCCATCGGCCTGGCGATCGCGGCGGGCCCCACGCGGAAGGCCGGGTTCGCGGGACTGGCCGTCTACGCGGGCTGGCTGGGCAAGCGCGTCCTCGCCCGGCGTTAGGTGTCTGCGTTGATCTTGACCGAAATACGGCGCCGATCCCGCGTGCGCACGTTTCGCGGACGACCGACGCGACGCGGCGACTCGCCGTGATCGCCCGAAGCCACAAAGGACGGTGAGCACAGTCCGGGCAACACAAAACCCCACGCCTTCGTCAACCGAAAACGTGGGGTCTGGGTGTGCGCCATCAGGGACTCGAACCCCGAACCCGCTGGTTAAGAGCCGGAACTTGGGCGTGTCAGACGGTGTCGAGTGATGCCGGACAAGACCTTTTCGTCTGGTCGGAGGCTGTCCGCAGTGTCGTGGTGTGTCGCCTGGTGTCGGACTGTTTCGGACCTCTCGGGCGCGTCTCGGGCTCGCCTATGCCGGATTCTGTCGCCTGTCTTGGTCTGACGCCTTGGGCGGCCGCGTTGCCGGTTGGTGTGGATGATGACGGTGGGGGACCGGCGCGATCCGGTTGTGTCGGCTGTGAGCGCGATGGTGGGGGCCGTGGTCGGTGCGACGTTTCGGATCTCTGGTGATCGCGGTAAGTAGTGGGGCTGGGGAAGGCCACCTTGCGGGTATCCACTCCCGAGAGGTGGCGTTTGCGCTTCATGCGGGTCCTTCCTGCGGTTCGGGGATCGCTTCGAGCGGTCGCCCTTCGCTCCGCAATATGCGGAGCGCCATGACCGCTCCATCGCCATCCATGGTTATGATTCCCGTCCAGTCCCGCTGTACCGCCGCCCAGCGCCTCTTGCACTCGGCGACCACCTCCGGCATCGTCTCCGCGTAGGCCTGGGCGCCGTTACCCGTCTTGAGGATCTCGTGGAGTTCTTTCGGCATCGCCGAGAAGACCTCGACTCGCTCACGTGCGAATCGGAAGACGTGGTCGGTTCCGACGAATGCGATCCCGCCGAGTTCGATACCGACGTCACATTCCGCGTTGACCGCCTGCGGAGAGTGATCGGCGCCCAGTCGCCGTTGCTGTCGCACGGTCAGGTACTTGTACGCGTTGTCGCGATCACCGACGAAAGTCAGGAGCGCTGCAGCGCTTGCGCGGACCAACACCCGGGAGAACCACTCGAACCTGTCCGATGTGATGTGGAAACCGGGACGGCTCGAGGTCTGGCCCTGTGCGTCGACGGTCTGGATGTCCGGGAAGAAGTTCTCTTCCTGCGCCGGGCCGTACGGGTCGGGAGGGGGCTTGCCTGGTTCGGCGAGTACACCGCCGCCCACGGGATCGAGCAGGCGTATCTCGATCCCGCCTTCCGCGACGAACGCCGTCGACATCAGCAGGCTCGGCAGCGGATCGGCACCGCCGCGCCCATCGCCGAGTGCGATCGCTTGGACCCGCTCGGCCGAGGCCATCAGCTGACTGTGCTGCGCGCTGGGCTGACCGTGTGACCCACGTCCGTCGACCAGCGCGATGCGCAAGGGCTCACCGGCTTTCCTGCCAACGAGAAAATGCCCAGGTCTACTCCGTCGTGTGCCCTTCGCTTCCGCACCTTGACCCCGCAGTGCCCAGCCTGCGTCGAGTGCGAGGTCCACATCGACGGGCTCGAAACGGTACCCAGGATGCCTTCGCTGCAAGATCTCCCGTGCCGCAGTCAGCGCGAACGCTGCACCGAGTTCCTGCGCTTGCACGCCCTTGCGGTGATACCTCGGGTCATGTCCGTCGGGTGAGAGTGCCAGCCGGCCGCGATGAGCTTCCAGCGTGGTGAGGTAGCGCAAGCAGTTCCAATGCTGGGAGAGGCCGCGCGATGGGTTCTGCCCGGACAGCGTGGTCGCGCGGCCGAACGTCTGCAGTAACTCCCATGGCGTGATCGTGAAGCCGTTTCGGTGTTCGGCCGGAGGGACGGGCCCGATTTCAGGCTTGCGCAGCACCTCCGGTTTTTCGTCTTTGGAACGCTTCTCGTCTTGTTTCGCGATGTAGCGGGTTACGGCTCCGGACAGCTCTGCGGTGGAGTGGATCGCCACATGAGAGCTCTGCAAGAGCTTTTCCAACGCGTCTCTGAGCTCCATGGTCTTCCCGTCCCCTCGTGCGTCCGCCGTGATGCACCGCTTTCCAACTCACCGGATTTTCCGGAGTTTGTCTGCCGCCTGGAGGATGACGATCCGCGCAGGGCAGTTGACGCTGCGTATGCCTTGCTTGGTGAACAGCGGAAACCGTCCACTCAGCTGCCTTCCACACCACTCGTTCGGCCCAGCGGTACTACCGACCCGGGTGAGTCCCCTTGTAGGACGGCAGCTCAGTTCCACAGTCGGACGGATTGTGCGTCGAAGAAGGCGATCTCCAAGCCGACCTTCGCGTACGACGTCGCTCGACGTGATTGCATGTCCTGTACGGCCTTAATCGTCGCTTCGTTTGACGGCGAGGTGACGTCGCCGAAGAGGGATACGACCAGTCGGGTGATCTTCGAGTGGACGATGGCGTCCATGATGTGTGCGTCGTTCTTGCTGAACGACATCCCGTACGACAGCAAACCGCCGCTGATCGCTGCGAGTGACCGAAGTGCGCGACCGAGATAGTCACTGGTGCCGATACGGGCCAGCTTCTCGATGCTCGTCCCTTCTGCCACGTATAGAGGGAATGAGTCCGCTTCGAGCTGGGCGCGGATCTGGTCGATCAGCGGTTCGTTGGTCCGGCGCCACGTCAGCTTCTTCAAACCACCCTCGCTGCGGTACAGGTGAAGGGCTCCGTGGAGGTAAAATACGTTCTGTGAATGGGGATCCAGGTGGTTCCACACGACGTAGTCGGTAGCCTCCCCGGGATCTCGAAAGCCGTCGTCCGCCTGCCTTGCCTGCAGGTTTTCCTCGGGAAAGTCTTGCATGAAAGTCCAGTAGAGCAAGAGGTCGTAGTTCGCGGTGTAGATACGGTCGAACTTTTCCAGGAACCTGCGGACTCGTAAGTAGACTTCGGCGTCGATCTCGTACGGCCGTCCAGGGTGAAGCGCCGCGAGGATGTGAGCCAGGGCATCTTTGAGCTTCGAGGCTTCCTCGTCAAGTGTCGCGGCTTCCGCCGAGTACTTCGTTGCATCGAGCGCGTAGAGCCCGATAGCGGCGTCCTCGAGCGTCTTGATGACAATCTCGAAATCCTGAGTGTCCAACTTCTGGAAGAGGTGCTGGGCAGTAGCGCTGAGCATGCCTTGCGCCTCGGCATGGGATCGCAAAGCCGAGTATGAGAACCTGGCGGGGTCGAAGGCGATGCTGAACCCGTTTCCCAGTATCAGTCGGATAGGCGACGCTCTGCCCTTGGAGTTTGTCGGTTCGCTCAGCCAGGCGATGGCCCCGTCGTAGTCCATGAGGTCCACTGGTCCACCTCAAATCCGTTTCTGCAGCGAGTCCAGGCTTATGTGCCGTGGGCCAACTGCTGGCTGGAGCGCCATTCCTGTGCTTCCGGCTCTTCGACGTAGTCGAGGAGATTGTCCTTCAGGCCCATGTCTTCGAGGATCGTGAGGATCTCGGCTGGAGTGGCGTAGAAGAACTCGCGCCTGAGATTGACCCGGTTGACGCGCCGGTCGGCGAGATGCTGGTGTAATCGCGTCTCCAGGCTCACGGCATCGGCGTCGAAAATCTTGGCGTGGACGTCGAACCTGAATGGAACCGAGGCGTCGCCGAGTTCACGAACGCGTTCGAGTGGGTCGAGCCGCCGGGTCAATCCGACCTTGACGATGCTGTCGCCGAAGGATCCGACATTGGAGATCACGTAGACCCATCCAGTGCGGATGTTCGCTTCGCGCTCCTCGACGCCTCTGATTGCGTCTCCGATCTCGTCCAGCTTTGCCTGTGCAGCCGCGGCTTGCTGCTCGTCGCCAGATGTGGCCCACTTCTGCAGGGCGTTCCGCCAGTGTGCTTCTTCCTTGGCCAGCCTGGCTTTCTCGCGTTCGAACTCTCGTTGAGCTTGCTGCTCGTCCCGTTGCCGCTCCCGTTCGGCTCGGATGCGTTCCTTGTCCTCTTCGACCTTCGCGAGATGGTCGGCGGTTAGTTCAAGTTCTTCGAGGCGCAGCCTGTGGTAGCTGGGGGAGATGTTGATGTTCATGGTTTTGCCGAGGCGAGAGATGACCTCACGGGTCTTGGTCAGTCGATCTTTGGCCGATTCAAGGCGATAGGGGCGCATGGATCTCACGCAGTTGTCCGCCTCGGCGTTGTAGGCGCGAAGCATGAGCTTGGAAAAGTCTCTCACCATGCGCTGGCCCTCGACGGTGGAACCGTTCACGGTCCAGTCTGTGGTTGCGGTGATCGCATGGTTGTTCTTCGCGGAGATCTTAATGGAATCCTTGAGACGCTGCAGGGCGGCCTTGTAGGCGACGGCGTCGGCCAGCCGGTGCCGGAACTCGTAGATTCCGGCCTCCTGGAGCAGCGTGATCTCTTCAGTCTCGACCACTTGGTCGTGCAGTGACTTGAGCTTCACGGCTGCTTCATCGATCTGCCGTCGAACCGTGGCCAGTTGTGCCTCGGCGTCCTTAAGGCTCTGTGCCTGTGCGTCTTGTACTTGCCGCGCCTCTTGCCCGAGCTCGGCGATAGTCTGGCGCATCTGCCGGATTTCTCGCTCAGCTTCCAGCGCGTCCTTGCCTCTGAGCTCGGTGTACTTGGCCTTGAGATCTACTAGTTGCGCACTCAACGTAGCGTTGTGTGCGTTGACTTCCCGAAGCTGAGATGCTGCTTGTAGGAACTTGGTTGTTTCCGTGCCGAGTTCGGCTTCGAGTTCTCGAACCCGTTTCCGAGCGCCGAACAACCCAGGCTTGCCCGATGCTGCGGAACCAGGCCCTGCTTGGAAGGGTGCCATTTGCGGCTGCGGCTCGGGATCATGGGTCCACAGTTGCCAGAACTTCGGTGGCGCGGGCCAGTCGGCTGGTGGCTGCCAGCCCGGCGGAGGCGTCCATCCGGCGGGGACAGCCGGCCAGTTCGGTGGCGGATTGAATCTATACCCCATACCACTACCCTCCGCTGATCCTGATCACAGCAGAAGTCGCGGCTTCGTGAGAGTGCGTTACACGGTCATCCGCACGAGTTCGGCGGCCGTTCCGAGCGCGACCGCGAGGGCGACGTAGGTCCTTGGCCTGCGCTGGTGCGATCTCGATCTCGATCTCGACGAGGCGACTTTGACGGTGACTCATCAGGTTCAAGAGCGGGACGGCCAAGCGGTGGTGTGCCTGCCGAAGACCACGGCCAGTGGCCGCACGGTTTCCTTGGATCGAGGCACGGTAGCCCTGTTGACTCGGCTGCGTGCCTGTCAACTCCAGATGGGCGGAGGCGCTCCGGGCGGTTGGGTCTTCGCGCATGAGAATGGGCAGCATTGGAGCCCAAGTTACGTATCGCATTCGTTCCGTCGGCTGATCACCAAGTCTGGGTTGCCGCCGGTACGGTTCCACGACCTCCGGCACGGCGCGGCGACGTTGTCGCTGGCCGCGGGGAACGACCTGAAGACGGTGCAAGCACTGCTGGGCCACGCAAGCATCGTCCTGACGGCCGACACCTACACCAGCGTGCTCCCGTCCCTCGCCCATGCGAGCGCCGAAGCGACCGCGAGCCTGGTTCGTCGGCCGGCTACGAACGGGGTCAGAAAATCCGCAGGTCGCGCGCCACTCGTGGTCGACAACAACGAGGTCAGGGCGGCGGCCGAGGTCCGCGCCTCATTCATCGTGGAGGGGCCCTTGGCGGGGCTCACGGTGGCCCCACCTCGGGCTCACACATCAACAAAGCCCACCGACGGCACCCCTGAATCAAGGGATAATCGTTGGTGGGCTTTGGTTTCTTGCTGTGCGCCAGCAGGGACTCGAACCCGAACCCGCTGGTTAAGTGCGCGGTGGTCGTGGGGGCGGTCATCACGTGCACGGTCGCCTCGGTCGTCGGCTTGCGCCCAGGGACGTCCGGGAGATCCACAACACGGCGCGACCGGTGGCGCGCGACCGGTCGAGAAGCTGCTGCCCGTTGCGGCGGGGCGTGTCGCGGATCTTCCCGTCGGACACGATGATCAGCAACCGTGCGGCACCGGGGGCGCGACAGTCCGAGCGCATCCGAAGGTGACCGGGCGGAATCGGCGAGGTCGTCTTCGTCGCCACCCGGTCACGCACCCCGGCGGTGGTCAACGCGCGCCCGAGCACCCGCGCGGCGGTGCGATCGCCCGTGGTCGGCGGGCGCGTGCCGATCGTTTCGGTACGCCCGTCGCGGGGACCACCGACCGTGAACACGGTGCGGGCGGCGTCATCGACCCCTCGGTCTGTCAGGCGACGATCCCGCCAGTGTTGCGGATCAGTTGCTGGAGCACCTTCAGTGTGGTGACGTAGTCCGCGTCGTCGATGCCCTCGTGGAGGGCGGCACGGATCGCGGGGGCGTTGCGTGCGAGGTCGACGCGGGCCTGTTCCCCCTCCTTGGTGAGCCACAGCCGGTCCTCGGCGTCCTGGGTCAGCCAGCCTCGATTCAGGAGCACCTCGGCCGCCGCCTTCAAATCGTCCTCGGGCCGGAGATAGGAGGTCATGGCCTCTCGAAGTTCCGGCAGGGTCATCCCCTCGCCGTCAGGTGAGATGTCGTTCGCCGACAGGTTGCGCAGCAGCCAGAACTGTGGCTGGGTGTATCCCTTTTCGGCCTGCTGGGCCCGGGTGTATGCGATGAGCGCCTCGTAGGCGACACCGGTCCAGTACGCGGCGGGCTGTCCGGCGAGCTCTGCGTCGGAGATCTGCTGGGTCGTCATGGATGTCCTTTCCGGGTAGGCCTCCGTAAGACCTGCAGGCAGTGCAGATCATACGGAGACCGTAGAACCTCAAGTAAGGTTGAAGTCAAGCGAGTGATCTTCAGGACGATTCGCCGTCCGTGGTGAGCGCCCAGCCGGGCTGCGTGCGGTTTGGGGACAAGACGTATTTGTTCCACTGCGACGGCTGACCGTCGTCAATCAGCTGGGTTGCATTTCGGTCCTGACCGGATGAACAAGTGCCGCGCGTCAACGCTGATGGCGTTCAGCTGCGCTGGTCGGAACGGTCGACGCCCCATTCGCGCCTCATCGACGCCGCACGCACGCTCTGGATGACGATGAAAAGCGGCAGCGTCGGCTGGGCAGTGTGGACGAGATCGTGCAGATGTGTGTGGGCATTTGCTGCGGGATGATTTCCGGCTCGCGTCGAAACGGGACTGGGATGCGTTGAAGAGGGATGCGAAACCGATCTACACGGCACGAAAGAGGCTGCGGCCGCGTTGGATGAGCTGCAGGAGGAGTGGAGTGGTAAATATGGCGCGATAATCCGGTTGTGGAATAACGCATGGGAAGGGTTCATCCCTTTTTTTGATCATGATGTGGAGATTCGTCGCGTGTTGTCTTCCAAGAGTGCGATCGAGTCGCTGAATTCAAGGTATCGTCGCGCGGCGGGCACGTGGTCATTTCCCGACGGAACAAGCTGCGTTAAAGTGCTTGTATCTGGTCACCCGGGGTCTGGACCCGGCCGGCACTGGACAGGCCCGGTGGACGATGCGATGGAACCCGCATTGAACGCTTTTTGATCACCTTCAGTGACCGCCGGCCGGGCGCCGAGGCCTACTGACAACCACGGCCGGAAACACCGATCGCGTTACAGTCCCGACGGCTGGGCGACGGATCCCTGGTGGGTCATTCCCGTGTGGCGCGGACAAGCATCTTGCCGGTGTTTTCGCCGCGTAGCATGCCGAGGAACGCGTCGACGATGGTGTCGAAGCCGTCGGTCACGGTCTCGTCGACCTTGATCCCGCCGCGCCGCACGTGCGGGATCAGGAACTGTTCGAACTCCTCGCGCGCGTCCATGTGGTCGCGCACGAGGAAACCTTCCAACCGGATGCTTTTGCCGACGATGTCGAAGAGGTTGTACGGCGCGGCGGGCGGATCATCCAGGCTGTTGTACTGGGCGACCGCACCGCACCAGGCGATCCTCCCGTGATCGCGCAGCGCGTCGATAGCAGCCGCGAGGTGGTCGCCTCCGACGTTGTCGAAGTAGACGTCGATGCCTTCCGGCGCCGCTGTCGCGAGTGAGTCGGGGATCGGGCCAGCGTGATAGTCGAACGCGGTGTCGAAGCCGAGCCGCGTGGTCAGGTGCTCGACCTTGGCCGCAGACCCCGCGCTACCGACGATCCGGCCCGCGTGCAGCAATCGCGCGATCTGTCCTGCCGCGCTGCCGACGGCACCGGCCGCTGCCGATATGAACAGGTTCTCGCCGGGCTGTAACCGGGCGATGCGGGTGAGGCCGACGTACGCGGTCAGCCCGGTTCCGCCGAGGATGCCGAGGAAAGCGCTGAGCGGAACGCCGTCCACTGGGGTGACCACCCGAACGTCGGCCTCGGCGAGTGCGGCGTGCGTGCACCAGCCGTGCCGGTGGAAGACGATGGTTCCCACCGGGAGAGCCGTCACCCTCGACTCGATCACCCGACCCAGCGTGCGGCCTTCGAGCCCGGCTCCCTTTTCCCAGCCGCCAAAGTCCATCAGCTCCCGCATGTACGGGTCGACGGACAGATAGATGTTTTCGACGAGGACCTGTCCATCGCCGGGACCGGCCAACGGTTCGGTGATGAACGCGAAGTCCTCCCTGCGCGGCTCGCCCTGCGGACGACGGACTTGGCGGACGGCGCTGACACTGCGGGTCACGGGGATCTCCTTCGCGGATACGGGCCTGGTGATCACCGTAAGCGGGAGGCGGACGACCGGGCAGACCGCCGCGTTGGTGGACCGCTTGTTTCCATGAGTCGAGTTCATGGAATCGGCTAGCCTGGTCCGGTGAGCGCCACAGATCTGAGCCCTGGTGAGCTACGCCTCCTTCTCGCTGTCGCGCGCACCGGCAGTTTCACTGCCGCGGCCGAGGACCGGGGACTGACCCAGTCTGCGGTGTCCCACGCGGTGCGGGTCTGCGAACGGAAGGTCGGGGCCGTCCTGTTCGAACGCGGCAGGACGGGCGCGCGGGCGACCAAGGCCGGACATCGCGTCCTCGTGCACGCACGTCAGATCCTGCGCCAGCTCGACCTGCTCGTCGCCGAGGCGCGCGGCGCGGCCGCGGGAACGTTGACCGGGCCACTGCGCATCGCGGCGTTCCGCAGCGCCGCGGCGCACCTGCTGCCCGCCGCGCTCGGTCGGCTGACTGCGGAGCATCCCGAGTTGAGCCCCAGGGTGCTGATCGTGCCGGAACTCGGCAGAGGCACCGCGGGTGAGGTCGCCGACGGCCGCGCGGACCTCGCCATCGCCACGCTCGCCGAGGACTCGCGGCCACCGAACGGGCTCGTTGTGGGCGAACTGCTACGGGAGCCGTATCTGCTGGTACACCCGGCCAGGCACCGGGAGCCACGAGGCTTGCCGTTGATCGACTGGGCGGAAAACTGTTCCTCCTACACGCGAGCGTGGTGGGCCCGCCAGGACTGGCTGCCGAAGGCGACACTCGACGTCGCCGACGACGGCGTCGCCCTGTCGATGGTCGCGCAGGGTATCGGCATGACCATCCTGCCCAAGCTCAGCCTCATGACCACACCCCCACGGGTCACCATCACCTCTCTCGGCGACAACGCCCCAACCCGCCGAATCGTGTACGTGACCACCCACGCCACCGCCCAGTCCCTGGCGGTACGACAACTGGTCACCGAACTACGCGCAACGGCAAAACCCCACGCGATGGCTTGACCGCACAAACACCACGCGGCGAACGGCAGGAACGCACATACACCGCACACCACCAGATGTGAGCAAGTAGTACGGACACCAACCGCCTGACGGGTGTTCATGCCACGCGGAAATACCAGGTCGCACGTTGCACGAGCTGCGGCACGGCGCCGCCAGCCTGCCGCTGGCCGCAGGCGGCGACCTCAAAGCGCCGCGGAAGCAACGGCGGAGCTGGTACTGGGAGCGGCCCGTAAAACTGCGACCTCACTGCGAGGCCGGAGCCGAGGCAAGAAGGCCAAGAAATAAAGGGTGGTCGGTGCGGCCTCATTCGGCCTCACGCCGGTCCCATCCAAGATCGAAGCCCACCGGCAAGATCCTCTTTGGGGAGAAATCCTGCAGGTGGGCTTAGATTCACTACTGTGCGCCATCAGGGACTCGAACCCCGAACCCGCTGGTTAAGAGCCAGCTGCTCTGCCAATTGAGCTAATGGCGCCTGCTTGTTCCGCCGCTTTGGTGTTCCCCTCGGCGACGTGGAAAACATTAACACAGGGTTGCTGAGGCCCGTTTCAGGGGGGTCCCCTAACGACGGGCCGGGACGTATTCGGCCATCCGGCCGCGAGCGTTGCGGCCGGTCAGGCAGACTATAGCCACACATTGGGGTTGGTACCACGCGAAACGGGCGGTGTGCATGAGGGTCTGGGGAGCGACGGGGCGGTCGCGGGTGGCTGTGGCGGCTTTGGTGGCCGGGTTCACACTGGCGGCGTGCAGCAGTACACCGTCGGGTGAATCGCCGTCGCAGGGTGGTGCTCCTGGGGGTTCCCAGCAGAGCGCGGCGCCCGCGCCGGAGCCGAAGCCGGCCGTGGTGACGCTGACCCCGGCGCAGGGTGCGGCGAACGTGGCGCCCGGCGAGCCGGTCACGGTGGCCGTGGCCGACGGCAAGGTGGGTGAGGTCAAGCTGACCGGTGCCGACGGCAAAGTCGTCGCGGGCAAGCCGAAGGAAGACGGTTCGGGCTGGGAGTCGGCGGAGCCGCTCGGCTACGGCAAGACCTACACCGTCACCGCGGCCGCGACCGGCACCGACGGCAAGCCGGTCACCTCGACCTCGACGTTCTCCACGGCCAAGCCCGGCCGCCAGATCGGCGTCTCGATCAACCTGGTCGAAGGCGAGACGGTCGGCGTCGGCCTGCCGTTGATCTTCACCTTCACCGGCAACGTGCCGGACAAGGCGGCGACCGAGAAGGCGCTGAAGATCGTCACCGAGCCGCAGGCCGAGGGCGCGTTCCACTGGTTCGGCGAGAAGACCGTGATGTGGCGGCCCAAGGAGTACTTCAAGCCGGGCACGAAGATCTCGGTCAACGCGGCGATCTACGGGAAGAACCTCGGCAACAACACCTTCGGCCGCGAGGACAAGCCCGCCAAGGTGGTCGTCGGGGACAAGCTGGTCGCGACCGCGGACGGCGCCACGCACCAGATGAAGGTGGTGGTGAACGACCAAGAGGTCAAGCAGATGCCGATCTCCATGGGCAAGCCGTCGAGCAGCACCCCGGCCGGGACCTACACCGTGATGAGCGAGCACAACGGGTACACGATGGACTCCAGCACGTATGGCGTCCCGACGGACAGCAAGGCCGGCTACCGGACGTTCGTGAAGTACGCGGTGCGGATGTCGAACAGCGGCATCTTCTACCACTCGGCACCGTGGTCGGTCGGTTCGCAGGGCAAGTGGAACGTGAGCCACGGCTGCATCAACCTGTCGACCGAGAACGCGAAGTGGCTGATGGACACTTCGAAGAAGGGTGACATCATCACGGTCACCAACTCGGGCCCGCAGGTGCTGGAGCCGACCGACGGCTGGTCGGTGTGGCAGATGTCGTGGGACGACTGGAAGACCGGCGGCGACCGGAACTGACCTGTTCTTCATGAGGGTCCTGTGAGGACGGTTTTCGTCCTCACAGGACCCTCATGGCGTTCCGGGCGGCAGGGGGCCGTAGAGGTGCTCCCACTGCACCTCGCCGCTGGTCTTGTAGCGGCACTTCTGCATGCCGGTGTCCCAGATCTTCTCTGGATCACGAAGACACTTCTGGTATTCGAGTTCGGCGAGGTACTTCTGAGACTGGGCCTTCGTGCAGTTCGGATAGCCGGGTTCGCAGCGCCACGGTGACTTCTTGACCGACGAAGTGGTCGGCTTGGGCGGGCTCACCGTCACGGTCACCGGCGGCGGTACCGAAGTGGACGGCATCGCGGTCACGGTCGTGACCGGGGTCGACGTGATCGCCGGTGCGGGCACTGGGTTCGGTGGAGACGTCGTGCAGGCTCCGGCCGCCACGAAGACTCCCAAGACCAGCCAACGTCTCATGGCATCCTCCGCGCGAGTTACTTCCTGAACTCGCGCGAGGGCCACGCCGCGTTACCGATATCCGGAAAAAGCGAAACCCCAGCCTGCCGGAAGAACCGGCCGAACTGGGGCTGATGGGGTGAGCGACGGGTTTCGAACCCGCGACCTCCTGGACCACAACCAGGTGCTCTACCAGCTGAGCTACGCCCACCATCGCCGGGCTCGGGAAGCTTCCCCATCACCTCGGCCGCACTATATTAGCGTGCCCGTTTCGGGGGCTCGCAACGGGTTACCGTTCGTGGCGTTCCTGCACTTCAGCGGCCGCGGCCTTGGCCTGTTCGGTGGTCGGGCCGGGCTGCGGGACGAAGGCGGCGCGGCGGTAGTAGTCGAGCTCCCAGATGGATTCCTTGATGTCGGCGAGCGCGCGGTGCGCGAGGCCCTTCTCGGGCTTGGCGTAGTAGATCCGCGGGTACCAGCGCCGTACGAGTTCCTTCACCGACGAGACGTCGACCATGCGGTAGTGCAGGTGCGCGTCGAGAAGGGGCATGTCGCGGGTGATGAAGCCGCGGTCGGTGGCGATGGAGTTGCCGGCGAGCGGGGCGACGTTGGGCTCGGGCACGTGCGCGCGGATGTACTCGAGCACGCGCTGCTCGGCCTCTTCCATGGTCACGGTGGAGCGCCGGACCTCTTCGGTGAGCCCGGAGCGGGCGTGCATTTCGCGGACGACCTCCGGCATGCCGCCGAGGGCTTCGTCGTCGGCGTGGATGACGATGTCGACGCCTTCGCCGAGGACGTTGAGCTCGGCGTCGGTCACCAGCGCGGCTATTTCGATCAACGCGTCCTTGCCGAGGTCGAGCCCCGTCATCTCGCAGTCGATCCAGACTAGGCGGTCGTTCACCCCGAAACCCTAACCCGACCCGGGGATTCGTGACGCGCGACGTGCGGGTTCGGCGCGTTGCTGGCAGCGTGTGCATCCTCAGGTGAGTCATGTCACAGACCAGGGAGCGACAGTGGTCGAACAAGGTCCAGCCCAGGAGATCGCGCAGGGGTACGTGAGCGAGGGTGCGGCGGTCGAGCTCGGCGCTGTCGTGATCGACGGCAAGGCCGACGCTGCGGCGGCGGTCCGCCTGCCGCTGGCGACGCTGAACCGGCACGGGCTGGTCGCGGGCGCGACCGGTACCGGCAAGACGAAGACCCTGCAGCTGATCGCCGAACAGCTCTCGGCCGCGGGAGTGCCCGTGGTACTGGCGGACGTGAAGGGCGACCTGTCCGGGCTCGCCGCCCAGGGCGAGAGCAACGACAAGATCGCCAAACGCGCGGAAGAACTCGGCGACTCCTGGGAGCCCGCCGCGTTCCCCGTGCAGTTCCTGTCGCTGGGCACGGGTGGCAAGGGGTCGCCGATCCGGGCGACGATCACCAGTTTCGGTCCGATCCTGTTGTCGAAGGTGCTGGGGCTCAACGAAACCCAGGAGTCGACGCTCGGCCTGATCTTCCACTGGGCCGATCAGCGCGGGCTGGCGCTGCTGGACACGAAGGACCTCCGCTCGGTCATCACGCACCTGACGAGTGACGAGGGCAAGGAGGACCTCAAGGGCATCGGCGGCGTCTCGGCCGCGACGGCCGGGGTGATCCTCCGCGCGCTGTCCAATCTGGAGGCTCAGGGCGGTGAGGACTTCTTCGGCGAGCCCGAGCTGGACGTCCACGACCTGATGCGCGAGGTCGACGGCAAGGCGATGGTGACCTTGCTGGAGCTGGACAACCTCCAGTCGAAACCCGCCCTGTTCTCGACCTTTCTCATGTGGCTCCTTGCCGAGTTGTTCGAGGAGCTGCCCGAGGAGGGCGACCTCGACAAGCCGAAGCTGGTGTTCTTCTTCGACGAGGCGCACCTGCTGTTCAACGACGCGTCGAAGGCGTTCCTGGAGCGCATCGAGCAGACCGTGAAGCTGATCCGATCGAAGGGCGTCGGCGTGTTCTTCTGCACGCAGCTGCCGACGGACATCCCGAACAACGTCCTGTCCCAGCTGGGCGCGCGGGTGCAGCACGCGTTGCGCGCGTTCACGCCCGAGGATCAGGCGGCGCTGACGAAGACGGTGAAGACGTATCCGAAGACGAAGCACTACGAGCTGGACTCGGCGCTGACGTCGCTCGGTATCGGCGAAGCGATCGTCACCGTCCTTTCCGAGCGGGGCGCGCCGACGCCGGTCGCGTGGACCCGCCTGCGTGCACCGCGTTCGAAGATGGGATCGATCGGCGCCGAAGCCATCTCCGCGGCGACGACGTCTTCGGACCTGCACGCGAAGTACTCCGAGACGATCGACCGTGAGTCGGCTTACGAGAAGCTCGCCGCGAAGGTGGCCGCGCCGCCCGCCGGCGAGGCGCCGCCGCCCGCGGCCCCCGCTCCGAAGCCGGAGAAGCAAGAGCCTGGGATGGTCGAGCAGGCGATGAAGAACCCGGCGGTGAAGTCGTTCCTCCGCTCCGCGGCGAGTGCGCTGGGACGGGAGATCACCCGCGGCCTGTTCGGGAACCGGAGGCGGTGAGGAAACCTGACGTGATCTGTCAGGTATCTCCGGCAAGCTCGGCGGTATGACCAACACCGCGACAGCGTCGTTCACCGTGGACGGCTGGGATCCGCAAGCCACCGAGAAGGCCGAAGGCACCGAGTTCTCACGGGTGCTGCTGACCAAGACGTTCACCGGTGACGTCGAGGGGAGCAGCGCCGTCGAGATGCTGACGGCGGTGAACGAGACGTCGTCAGCGTACGTCGCCTTCGAGCGGCTGGCCGTCTCTGTCGACGGGCGTAAGGGCGGCTTCGTCCTGCATCACTCGGCGGGGGAGAACGGGCATCACCTGATCGTCTTGCCGGGCTCCGGGCACGGTGAGCTGGCAGGCATCATCGGAACGGCGGAGATCGTCAAGGACGACGAGGGCAACCACACCTTCACGCTCACGTACGAACTCTGAACGCGCGTGAAGGACTCCTTCCCCCGGAGGAGTCCTTCACGCGCGCACCGGCTGGGCCGCCCCCTGACGCGGTCCAGACGGCCGGATCAGCCGACGATCTGCTCGACGATCTTCTTCGCGTCGTTGATGGGGATCGCGAACCCGATGCCGATGCTGCCGGTCGAGGCCGGGTTGTACAGCGCCGAGTTGATACCGATGACGTTCCCCTGCGAGTCCACCAGCGCCCCGCCCGAGTTGCCCTGGTTGATCGGGGCGTCGGTCTGGATCGCGGTGTAGCTCGGCCCGGCTTCGTTCGTGGCCCGGCTGTAGGGCGAGCGTCGCTGCTGGCCGCTGCTCAGCTCGTCGAGCTTGCGGTTCAGCGCGCTCACGATCCCGGTGGTCACGGTGTTCTGCAGCCCGCCGGGGGAGCCGATCGCGACGACCTGCTGGCCGACGACGAGCTTGCTCGAGTCGCCGAGCGAGGCCGGCGTCAGACCACTCGCGTCCTTCGCCTGGAGCACGGCGATGTCGGCCTTCGTGTCGGCGCCGACCACGCTGGCCTTGTACTGCTTGCCGTCCGACAACGTGACGGTCACGTCGCCCTCGGCGTCCGCGACGACGTGGGCGTTGGTGAGGATGCGCCCGTCCGCCGTCAGGATGACGCCGGAGCCGACCGCCTCACCCTGCGCGGTGGTCACGTTCACCTGGACGACACTCGGCGTCACCTTCGCGGCGACCCCGCTGACGTCACCCGAGGTGTTGTTCCCGACCAGTTGCCCGTTGGCGACCGCGGACGAACCCGTGCCCGACGCCGACGACGTGGAGCCGAGCCCTGAGATCGCCGCTCCGCCGACACCACCGACGAGCGCGGCGGCGAGCGCCGTCGCGCTGACGAGGACGGCGACCCGGCCGCCCTTCTTGCGTGGTGGCGGGGCGACGAGCGGATTCGGCGCGGCCTGCCAAGTGGTGTAACCGGGGTACTGCTGCTGATGCGGCGGCTGGTGCCCACCGGTTGAGGCGGGGCCTGGCCGACTCTCGTTCTCGGTCATGGACCAAGATTCGCGCCCGTACTTGTGAACCGCCTGTGGAATCCCCCTGTGCTTTCCTGAGAAGAATCAGCTGAGACTCCGCCCCATGCGCTCTCAGCGGGAAAGAGCACTTCGAGCGGTCAGTCGAAGAACGCCGGTACGTCCAGCGCTCCGCCCGACGCCTCGAACTCCTCGTGCACCGCGGCGCGGAGTTTCGCGTCGGCCAGGTAGTCGACGGCGGTCAGCGCCAGCCCCAGCGCGCCGTCGACGACCGCGCGATCGCCGTCCGGCGAACCGGCCGCGGCCGCGAACTCCTTGGTGTGCAAGGCGGTCGTCGGTCCGGCGATGGCGATCATCGGGTGGATCGCCGGCATCCGGTAGGAGAGGTTGCCGAGATCCGTCGAGCCGGTGAGGAATTCGGGCACGATCCCGGGCGGGAGCGGTTTGCGGCCGGTGTCGACCTGGTGCACCGACCAGCGTCCGGCGAGGGTGGTGTTGAACCGGATCGGCAGATACGCGGGCTGGGCGTCCCACAGCAGCTCGACTCCGCAGCCGGTCATTTCCGCCGCGCCGCGCGCGACCGCCGAAACCCGCTCGGCGAGGTCGCGCAGTGTGTCCGGCTGCGCGGAGCGGAGATAAAACAGCAGAGCCGCGCGTTCGGGGACGACGTTCGGCCGCGCGCCGCCGTCGGTGAAGACCCCGTGGACGCGGTCGCTGGAGGGCAGATGCTGCCGAAGCGCCGCGACTCCCTGGTACGCGGCGACGGCGGCGTCGAGCGCGTTGCGTCCCATGAACGGCTGAGCCGAGGCGTGCGCGCCGACACCGTGGAAGACCATTTCCAGCTGCCGCCTGCCGAGGAAAGGGTGCATGGCGATGTCGTGGCTGAACGGGTGCAGCATGAGCACGGCGTCGACGTCGTCGAAAACGCCCGCGCGGGCCATCGTCTCCTTGCCGCCACCGCCTTCCTCCGCCGGCGTGCCGATCAGCGACACCCGGCCGCCCAGCCGTTCGGCGACCGCCGCCGCGCCGAGGAAACCGCCCGCGCCCGCCGTGCAGATGACGTTGTGACCGCAGCCGTGGCCCAGCCCGGGAAGGGCGTCGTATTCGGAGAGCACGGCGATATGCGGCCCGCTGCCGGGAGTGGTCGCGACCAGGGCGGTGTCGAGCCCGCCCGCGCCGATCGTCACCTCGTGGCCGTGCCGCTCGAGCAGGTCGCCGAGCGCCCGGACCGAGCGGTGCTCGGCGAAACCCTCTTCGGGATGAGCGTGCAGGTCTTGGCTCAGCCCCACCAAATCCGCCTCCAGCGCGCGGATCTCGGCGCTGACGGCGTCTCGTGTGGCGGCGTCCGCGCCGTCATGGGGCGAACCGAGGGGCTCGGCCGCGGCGACGGCGTCCGCGGTCGCGTCGACCAGCGAGCGGAGGTAGCTGTCGTCGGGCGGGATCGGCGAAGCGTGCTCAGAGCGGATCATTTCCGGATGTTAACTCCTAGCTCGCCCGTGACGATCTGCGTGACACCGGAGTACCGCTCGCCGACGTGGTCGAAGCCGCGCCGGGACAGCTTCGCCCCGATCTCGCCGCGGTCGAACATCCGCTGCCCGCTCAGCCTGCCGAGGACGGTGTCCGCGAGCCGCATCGGCTGATCGCTGTGCCGGGCGCTGGTCAGCATCACCAGCGAGCCACCGGGTTTCAGCACGCGGGCGAACGAATCCAGCGCCGCGTCCGGATCGGCGAACATGTGCAGCGCGGCGAAACAGCAGACGGCGTCCACAGTGGAATCGTCTAGCGGCAGGTCGACGGCGTCGGCACGCAGATAGGTCACCGCAGGGGGATTGGCCGCGGCGAGCGCCTTCTCCAACATGGTGATCGAACCGTCGAGCCCGATGGACAACCCGTCCGGCCCGACCGCTTCACCGAAGGCACGGGTGAACCTGCCGGTGCCACAGGCGACGTCCAGCGCGACCTGTCCGGGGCGCAGGCCGAGCGCTTCGAGCGCGATCCGGACCTCGCCCGCCATGGTCGGGCCGTTCAGTCCTTTCGCGACCCTGCCCAGCGTCGGGCGCCAGTACCGCTCGTAGATCATCGGCACGGCGGAGGTGCGCATCAGCCGCTGGGCGAGTCCGGTGGGCGGCCCCGCCTGCGGGATTTCTCCCAGCAGATCAAGGAAACCCTTTCCGGTGGCGGTGGGCGCGGTGCCCGGCCGCAGCAGGCTTTCGAGACGTTCGCGATGGTCCGGCATGGCTGCTCCCTCCACGGTCCTCACCGGAGAATCTGCCATGACCGGCCCGTTCGCGACATTCCCGCCGTCGCGACCCGAAACTGTCGGTGGCCGTCTCTACCGTCGGAGGGAGTCGCCGTTCCCCAGCCGAAGGAGCCCGAAATGACCGGCTCGATCCTGCAGCACACCGCAACGACCACGCTCCGCATCCCGGTGCGCGGCCCGTTCGATCTCGACAAGTCCATTCGTTTCCTGACCGTTTTCCCGCCGGCGTGCCGCGCGGACGCGGCCACCGAACCCGGCACTCTGCGCTTCGCCTTTCCCGCCGAAGCGGGCTGGGAGCACGTCGGTGCGGCCGTCAGACAGAGATCGCCCGGTTCGATCGAGGTGGAGGTCTTCGCCGAAGAGCGGCTCGCCGTCGAAGTCGGCGCCCAGGTCCGGCGGATCCTGTCGGTGGACGTCGACGGTGTCGGATTCGCCAAGGTCGGCACGGCGGATCCCGTGGTGCGCCGCCTTCAGCAGGCGCATCCCGGTCTGAGGCCGGTGCTGTTCCATTCGCCCTACGAAGCGGCCTGCTGGGCGATCCTGAGCCATCGGTCGCGGATGTCCCAGGCGGCCACGGTGAAACGACGGCTCGCCGAGGAGTTCGGCAGGCCGGTGGACGTCGGCGGGAAGGTCCTCAGGTCGTTCCCGGCGCCGGACGTACTGGCCGGGCCGGAGGCCGGGCGCGGCCTGCCGGAGGTAAAGGCCGAGCGGTTGCGCGCGGTGGCCAACGCCGCCAAGGACGGTCTGCTCGACGCCGCGTACCTGCGCGCGATGCCGGTGCCGGACGCGTTGCTCTGGTTACAGCGGTTGCCGGGGATCGGCCCGTTCTCGGCACAGCTGATCCTGATCCGGGGCGCCGGGCATCCGGATGTCTTCCCCAGTGGCGAGCCCCGGTTGCAGGAGGCCATGCGGGCCGCGTACGACCTGCCGGAGGCGCCACCCGAGGAGCTGGAGGAGCTGTCCGCGGTGTGGCGGCCGTTCCGGAGCTGGGTGGCTTTCGCCCTGCGCAACGACGGGGAGTTTCGCACGCGCGGGATCGGGGGTTCGATGACCGCCTGACACGGGACATATCCGGCGTGTGGTGAGCTGATGAGGTGAGCTCGTCTCCCGCCGAAACGGTTTCCGACATCGCCCAGTCCACCCCGCCCGGCACGATCACCCTGGTCACCGGTGGTCTCGCGCTGCTCGTGGTGCTCTCAGGCAGGCCTTGGCGGATCGCCCGCAACCTGATCACGCTCGTCCACGAGGCGGGGCACGCGCTGGCCGCGGTGCTGGTCGGCCGTCGGCTGCAGGGCATCAAGCTGCACTCGGACACCTCCGGCGTCACGGTCTCCCGTGGCAAACCGGAGGGCCCGGGGATGGCGTTCACCGCGCTGGCCGGATACCCGGCGGCCGCCGTGCTCGGGCTGGTGTTCGCGGGGCTGCTCTCGTCGGACCTGATCACCGTCGTGCTGATCATGATGGCGTTGATGCTGCTGGGTGTGCTGGTGATGGTGCGCAACACCTACGGCGTGTTCACCGTGGTCGCCAGCTCGGTGGTGCTCGGGCTGGTCGCGCTGGTGGCGCCCTCGTGGTTCCAGGCGATCTTCGTCTACCTGCTGACCTGGTTCCTGCTGTTCGGTGGTGTCCGGCCGGTGGTCGAGCTGCAGATCAAGCGGCGCCGGGGAGCGGCCCGGGATTCCGACGCCGATCAGCTCGGCAGGCTCACCGGGATGCCCGCGGTGCTGTGGGTGCTGGTGATGGCCGTGCTGACGGTGAGCTGTCTCTTCGCGGGCGGGTTGTGGCTGCTGGAGCCGACCGTCGCCTGACCGGGGCAGTACGGCAGACTGATGGCTCGTTCCGCGCGGAAGGAGTCAGCAGATGGATGAGGTCGCCAAGGCCGTCGAGGAATGCGCTCGATCGGCGAAACGGGCCGCGCCGTCACTGGCCGCCGCGACCGCGGAGGCGATCGACGCCGCGCTGAACGCCATGGCGGACAAGCTGGTCGAGCACGCCGACGTCGTGCTCGAAGCGAACCAGGCCGACATCGCCAAGGCACGCGAGGACGGCATGAGCGCGGGCCTGCTCGACCGGCTCACCATCACGCCCGAGCGGCTGACCGGAATGGCCGAGCAGCTCCGTCTCCTGGCGGGCGCGCCGCATCAGGAGCGCTCCGTCGATGTGTCCACTTTGGACGGAGGGCTGCGGCTGGTGGAACGCCGCCGCCCGGTCGGCGTGATCGGCGCGAACTACGAGGCGCGCCCGAACGTCACGGTGGACGTCGCCTCGCAGCTGGTGAAGTCGCGCAACGGTGGCGTGCTCCGCACGGGATCCGCCGCGCTCGGCTCGGCCCAGCGCCTGCGCGAGACCGTGATCGCGCCCGCGCTCTCCGAGGCGGGTATCGACCCGGACGTCATCCAGCTGGTGCCGCGCGCCGAGCGTGAAGCGGCGTCCGCGCTGGTCCGTTTCCCCACGCTCGTGCCGCTGGTCATCCTGCGCGGCAGCGGCGACAGCACCCGGGCGCTGGCCACCGAAGCGGCCGTCCACGGCGTCCGCACGCTGGCGCACGCCGACGGCGGCGGCGTGCTGTACGTCGACGAAGCCGCCGACACCGACAAGGTGCGAGACCTGGTCTTCAACAGCCTCGACCGGCTCGGCGTCTGCAACCGGCTGAACCTGCTGCTGATCCACGAGGACGCCCACGACCGCGTCTGGCCCGGCATCTCCGGCGCGCTGGCCGAACGCGGCGTCACGCCCTCGCTCGCCCCGCACGAGCACGCCATCGGCTACGAATGGGCGCTCGACTCCGACCGCGAAGCGACCGTCACCGTCGCGAAGGTCTCCGGCCTGCCCGAAGCGGCGGAGATCGCCAACGAACGGACCTCGGGCCTAGCCGCCGGCATCGCCACCGAAAGCAGCGAAGCCGCCGACGCGTTCTTCGACGCGTACACCGGCACCGGCGTCTTCTGGAACGCCCCGACCCGGCTGCTCGACGGCTTCAAGCTCCTCGCCGTCCCCGAGACCGGCATCAACCTGGACAAGGTCCCCGGCCCGCGCGGTCCGGTCACCTACACCGATCTCTACGTGCGGCAGTACGCCGTGCTGCCCGCCTGACGCGCCTCGCTCCGCGGTTTTGAGTGGCGATTCGGGTTAGCGGGTCAGGGCGAAGTCGATGTGTTGCGAAAGCCACTTTCGCAACCTACAACGTTGTGAAAGTGGCTTTCGCAACGTCGTTGTCGGCGGCGGGGAAGGCGTTTGGGACCTCGCGGGCGGCAAAGGCCGAAGGGGACTTTCGCCGCATCAGACGCAGCGAAGGGCGCCTTCAGCCCAGCCCACCTTGACACTCGGCTCAAGAACCCCGATTCGCCACTCGCGACCACCTTCGGCAGAAGCGGTAGCAAAGGTCCCTTGCTCTCCCGGCAGGGGATCAGCGCCGCCGGCGCCTCGGTCGAGGCCGAGGCGGCAACGAGTCCGCGGTGGCGTCCTCGACTTCCTCCGGAGCGGGCGCGGGGGGAGGAGTGGCGTCGGCCAGCCCCAGCATCTCCGCGGCGAGCTGCTGCGAAGACGCGAACATGCCCGAAGGCCGGTCCCGTGCCCGGCGGAGGGACGAAGGCCGCAGCCGGTTGTATCCCCGCACGGAAACGGGCCGCCGCGACCGGACCTCGTACTGCGGGAAGCCCGAAAGCTCGGCGGCGAGTTCCTTGTCGACCAGGATGGTGCCCGGCCGCGCGGTCGAGGTGAGGCGGGCGGCGAGGTTCACGACCGAGCCGTAGACATCGCCGAACCGGCTGAGGATCCGGCCGGAAGCCAGCCCGGCGCGCACGGAGGGCAGGGTCTCGTCGGCGTCGGCGCGTTCGGACAGGGCGAGGGCGATCTCGGCCCCGTCGACGGCGGAATCGGCGACGAACAGGACCTCGTCGCCGATCATCTTCACGATCCGCCCGTGGTGATCGGCGACGACCTCGGTGGCGACGGATTCGAACCGGTCGAGGATGTCGGTCAGCTCTTCTTCGTCGACCTGCCTGGTCAGCCGGGTGTAGCCGACCATGTCGACGAAGCCGACCACCTCGGTCCTCGCTTCGAGGTCTTCCTCCGGCATGGCCAGCGCCCGGCCGGCGTAGGCGGCCAGGTGGCGGCGCCAGACGAATTCCTGCACCTTCTCCAGCTCGGGCAGCAGCCGCTCGACGAGGCGCCCGATCTGGCGTTCGCTGCTGCCGATCTCCTTGTTCTCGGTGATCATCGTCCACAGCATGTGGACCTGCCATTCCGCGAGCCGCGAAAGGTGCTGGCCCAGCGCGCGCGTCACGGCCAGTTCGATGCTCGGGTCGATCAGCCCCGAGTTCATCAGTTGATCGGCCGTGCGGATCGCTTCGATGTCGGCGTCGGTGAAGACGACCTCGTCGTCGTCGACCGTCGCGAAGCCCAGCGCACGCCAAAGTCGCCGAGAGCGTTCCTCGGGAACGCCTGCCTTCTCGGCGACTTCGAGCCGGGTGTACTTGCGCCTTCCACCGAGCAGGATCCGTTCGAGGCGCTGTTGCAGCGCGTCGGGCGAGATCTCGCCGGGTTCGGGCATCAGGTGGTGTGGACGATGAGCACGTCCACCCCGGACTTCCGCGCGACCTCGGACGGCACGGAGCCCAGGATGCGGCCGGCGAGCGTGTTCAGCCCCCGGTTGCCGACCACCAGCAGGTCCGCGGAGCGCTCCGCGACGACCTTGCGGAGCGAGTCGACCGGATCGCCCACGACCGCGGCGGTCTCGATGGTCTTCGCGCCGGCCTTCGCCGCCCGGTCGCGGGCGGACAGGAGGGTGTCCTCGGCCGGCGCCGAGCCGACGACCTGGTACGCCTCGTCACCGAGGACGTCCTGCGCCTTCTCCACGTCGCCCTTGTTGGCGGGGTAGTAGGCGCACACGATGACCAGGGTCGCTCCGGAGTCCCCGGCGACACCCGCCGCCCGGTCGACCGCGGCGAACGAGGAATCCGATCCGTCCGTGCCCACGACAACGGTCCGATATGCAGCCATCCGCAACCTCCACCGATCTGACAGCCCGCACCTGCGCGCGAGCAGCGACGATAACCGCTCGTCGGCGGCCTCGCAGGCCGCCGCGAGCACGGTCGGGTGAAAAGGTTACTCGCCAGTCGGTTTCTGCGCTGCCGCAGGTCGCGGTGAAGGCTTCGCGCCGGATGTGGCCTTCGGCACATCGGCCGTCCGGAGCTGCACGGTGGCTTCCGAGTCGGGCGACGGCTTCGGCTTCAGGTCCGCCGGGACATGCGGCTCGTCGCCCAGCACGTGCGTCGCCTCGGCGAGCGCGGTCCGCGCGGAGCGGACCTGCTCGGCCAGGCTGGAGCGCACCTTGCGGAGCGCTTCGACCCGTTCGGTGGCCTGCGTGATCCGCCGGTTGGACTCTTCGGTGGCCTGCCGGACGCGGCGGCGTGCCTCGTCGGCCGCCTCGGCGAGCCGGGCGTTGGCCTCGGTGATCGAGTCCTGCTTGCGCTTGTTGGCGTCGGCGACGGACTCGCGCTGACGGCGTTCGATGTCGGCCTTGGCCGCCGTCTCCTCTTCGAGCACCTTCGCGCGGATGGCGGCGGCGTCCTCGGTGGCCTCGCGGACACGACGGGCGGCCTCGGCCTTGCTCGCGGCCTCCTGCTCGGCCAGCGCGTGCATGGCCTCGGTGCGCCGCGACGCCATCGCGATCTCGAAGTCCTCTTCGACCTGCGTGCGGCGCTGCTGCGACTCGGCGTCGAGCTTGTCGCGCTCGGCCTTCGCCTTGTCGATGATCTCCTTCGCCTCGGCGCGCGCCTTCTCGAGCACGCCGCGGTGCTCGGCCTCCATCTCCTTGCGACGGAGGTCGAGCTCGTTGAGCAGCTGCTCGTAGCGGGCGCGCATGGCGCTCGCGTCGGTCTCCGCCTTCGCGCGGATGTGCCCGGCTTCGGCTTCCGCGCGCGCCTTGGTGTCGGCGGCCTCGTCCTGCGCGAGCCGCAACATCCGCTGCAGGCGCTCGGAAAGGCCTTCGACGCTCGTCGGCGGCTGGGCGAGCCGGTCGACCTGCCCGCGCAGGTCCGCGATCTCGCCGCGCGCGATCTCCAGCTGCCGTGCCAGGTCGCCGGCCTGTCCGATGGCGGCATCGCGATCGGCGGTGAGCATCTTCAGATCGGCGTCCAGCCGTTCGAGATGTTCGTCGACCTGCGCACGGCTGTAACCGCGCTTCGCCACGTCGAAGCCGGCTCCCAGCGGCACTAGCTCCCGTTCCTCGCCAAGGCTCATTCTTCTACCGTAGTCGAGCTGGAGTCACGGAAGGGTGAGCACCCACGCAACGCGCGGCGAAAGCACGTTCCGGCGCGCTAAACGTTCCGGAAGGCGTTGATCCCGTCGATGTGCTTTTCGCGCAGCTCGTGGTTCCGGACACCCAGACCTTCTTCCGGCGCAAGGGCGAGCACGCCGACCTTGCCCTGATGCGCGTTGCGGTGGACGTCCAGCGCGGCCTGCCCGGTCTCTTCGAGCGAGTAGGTCTTCGACAGCGTCGGGTGGATCAGACCTTTCGCGATCAGCCGGTTCGCTTCCCACGATTCGCGGTAGTTCGCGAAGTGGCTGCCGATGATCCGCTTGAGGTTCATCCACAGGTAGCGGTTGTCGAACTGGTGCATGTAGCCGGAAGTCGACGCGCACGTGACGATCGTGCCGCCCTTGCGCGCGGCATAGACGGACGCGCCGAAGGTTTCGCGGCCCGGGTGCTCGAAGACGATGTCCGGGTCCTCGCCGCCGGTCAGCTCGCGGATCTTCTTGCCGAACCGCTGCCACTCCTTCGGGTCCTGGTTGTTGTCGTCCTTCCAGAACTTGTAGCCCTCGGCGTTGCGGTCGATGATCAGCTCCGCGCCCAGCTTCCGGCAGATCTCCGCCTTTTCGGGGCTGGAGACCACGCACACCGGGATCGCGCCGCCGTTGAGCGCGTACTGCGTCGCGTAGGAGCCGAGGCCGCCCGAAGCGCCCCAGATCAGCACGACGTCGCCCTGCTTCATGTCGGCGCCGTTACGCGACACGAGCTGGCGGTAGGCCGTGGAATTCACCAGGCCGGGGGAGGCGGCTTCCTCCCAGGTGAGGTGTCCCGGCTTCGGCATCAACTGGTTCGCCTTCACGAGGGCGATCTCGGCGAGCCCGCCGAAGTTCGTCTCGAAACCCCAGATCCGCTGCTCGGTGTCGAGCATCGTGTCGTTGTGCCCGTCCGGGCCCTCGAGTTCGACGTTGAGGCAGTGCGCGACGACCTCGTCGCCCGGCTTCCAGTTGTGCACGCCGGGCCCGGTGCGCAGCACGACGCCGGACAGGTCCGAGCCGACCACGTGATAGGGCAGGTCGTGGCGCTTCGACAGTGGCGAAAGCCGCCCGTAGCGCTCCAGGAACTTGAACGTGGAGACCGGTTCGAAGATCGAGGTCCAGACGGTGTTGTAGTTGATCGCGCTCGCCATGACCGCGACCAGCGCCTCGCCGGGGCCGAGTTCCGGCGTCGGGACCTCGTCGACGTGCAGCGACTTGCGCGGGTCCTTGTCCCGGCTTTCGAGGCCTTCGAACATGCCGGCCTCGTCCTTGTGCACGGTCACCCCGCGATAGGACTCCGGCACGTCGAGCGACGCCACGGCGCCGAGGTCATCGTTCAGAATGGCCTGCTGGATCTCGCCGAGCTGCGACATCGGAACCTCCGCGAATGGGGGGACGGCGTTTGGCGCCCTAAATTACTCATGGGTAACCAGGTTCACAACTGTACGAGACGTGGAGCACGTACACATCCCGAAGCGTTATCGACCGGTCTTGACCGGCCGGCCAACCAAGCGGACCATGGGCGGTGGAGATCTCTCCGACCTGCAGGTTCAGCCGATTTTCGGAGGTGAGCACGCATGAACGAACCCACGACGCGCCCTTGGACCCGTCCCCATGACTGGGCGGAGGTGGTCATCGGTGTCGTGGTCGCGCTTTCACCCCTCTGGATGACTACGGACAACACCGCCATGTGGACGCTCGTCATTCTCGGCGCGCTGGTCGCCCTCGACGGTCTCGCGTCGCTTGCGATGCCTGGCATGGTCTACGGCGAAGGCATTCAGATCGTCCTGGGCGCGCTGTTGTTCATTTCGCCATGGGTGATGGGATACGCCGACTTCATGGGCGCGTCCTGGACCGCTTGGATCGGTGGCGTCCTGACCGTGGTGGCCGGGGCGGCGGCGATGCCGATCGCCCAGGCGACGCACCGGACGGCGGGGCAGCACTGACCCAGGAGGAAACGGCGTGAAAGAGGATTCGGCGAAACAGCGCATCCTGCGGGCCGCGGAGGCGCTCTTCGCCGAATCCGGTTTCGACGCCACCCCCACTTCGCGGATCGCGGAGCGGGCGGGCGTGCCGAAAGGCCTGGTGCACTACTACTTCCGGCGTAAGTCGGATCTGCTGGCCGCGCTGGTCGCCGAACTGCCCGACGCCCGGATCGAGCCGGCCGTCGTGGTCGTCCCAGGCGACCTGGCGGGCAGTCTTCGCGGCCTCGTCGTCGAGCTCGACAGGCGGTTCAACCGGTCCTTGGCGCTGTCACACCTGTTGTGGCGCGAGGCCGACACGCACCGCGCTGTCCGCGACGCGCTGGCCGAACGCTTCCAGCAGCTCGTCCGGCAGGTGAAGGCGGTGATCGTCGCCGCGACGGGCGGCAAGGTCGCGATCGCCGACGTCGATTCGGCGTCGGGACTGCTCGCGCGGGCGGTCAGCCACCGCCACGCGACAGCACGGCACACCGAGGACGGGGACCCCGCCGAGATCGACCGCGAGGTCCTCTTCATCGCCTCGGCGTTGACGCGGGATCAGTGACCGTCTTTGGCGGGCTCGACCAACTCGACGAGCACACCGCCGGCGTCCTTGGGGTGCACGAAGTTCACCCGGCTGTTGGACGTTCCCCGCTTCGCCTCTTCGTACAGCAGCCGCAGCCCCTGCGCGCGCAGTGCCGCGGCGGCCGCGTCCACATCGGACACTCGATACGCCAGCTGCTGCAGCCCGGGGCCGCTCTTCGCGAGGAACTTGCCGATCGCGGAATCGTCGCGCAGCGGCGCGAGGAGCTGGATCGCGGTCTCGGTCCCCGAGGTGCCCGGCGCGCGCAGCATCGCCTCGCGGACACCCTGCTCCTCGTTGACCTCCTCGTGCGCGACCTCCAGGCCGAAATGCTCGGTGTGGAAGGCGATCGCGGCGTCGAGGTCGGGTACCGCGATGCCGACGTGGTCGATGGCGGTCACGAACGGTTTCAGCGCCTGGTTCATGCAGAGCAGGATAGGTGCGCGGGCGGGTGGACCGGCGTGCGCCGCCTCACACTGGCTCCATCAAGAGACCCGCGACCCGGGTATGGTCGCGAAGACCCCCTTTGCCCTTGCGCCGATGCTTGGAGGACGCCGTGTCCGGTTCCGTGATCCTGGGTGCCGCCCGTACACCGATCGGGCGATTGCTCGGTTCCCTGAAGGATTTCTCGGGCGCGCAACTCGGCGGATTCGCCATCAAGGCGGCGCTGGAGCAGGCCGGTGTCTCGCCGGACGCGGTCCAGTACACGATCATGGGTCAGGTGCTCACCGCGGGCGCGGGCCAGATCCCTGCCCGGCAGGCCGCGGTCGCCGCCGGTATCCCGATGAGCGTTCCGGCGCTGACCATCAACAAGGTCTGCCTCTCTGGCCTCGACGCCATCGCGCTGGCCGACCAGCTCATCCGCGCGGGTGAGTTCGACCTGATCGTGGCCGGCGGCCAGGAGTCGATGACCCAGTCGCCGCATCTGCTGCCGAAGTCCCGCGCGGGCTTCAAGTACGGCGACACCACGCTCGTCGACCACATGGCCTACGACGGTCTCTTCTGCGCCTTCGACCAGGTCGCCATGGGCTCCTCGACGGAGAAGTACAACAGCCGCTACGGCCTCACGCGTGAGCAGCAGGACGAGTTCTCCGCGCGGTCGCACCAGCGTGCCGCCGCGGCCATCGCCGAGGGCCGGTTCGACGCCGAGATCGCGCCGGTGTCGATCCCGCAGCGCAAGGGCGACCCGGTCGTCTTCTCGCAGGACGAGGGCGTTCGCGCCGACACCACCGCCGAAGGCCTCGCGAAGCTGCGTCCCGCCTTCGCCTCCGACGGCACCATCACCGCCGGCTCGGCGTCGCAGATCTCCGACGGCGCGGCCGCGGTCATCGTCGCGAGCAAGGCCAAGGCCGAGGAACTGGGCCTGACCCCGCTCGCCGAGATCGGCGCGCACGGCGTGGTCGCCGGTCCGGACGCCAGCCTGCACGAGCAGCCGTCGAACGCGATCCTGGCCGCGCTGGCCAAGGAGAAGCTGACCGCGGACGCGCTCGACCTCGTCGAGATCAACGAGGCGTTCGCCGCCGTCGGGCTGGTCTCGGCCGACAAGCTCGGCCTCGACCCGGAGAAGGTCAACGTCGACGGCGGCGCCATCGCGCTCGGTCACCCGATCGGCGCGTCCGGCGCCCGGCTCGCCGTGCACCTGGTCCACGAACTCCGCCGTCGCGGCGGCGGGCTCGGCGCGGCCGCCCTCTGCGGCGGTGGCGGCCAGGGCGACGCGCTGCTGATCCGCGTTCCGTAAACCCTTGCCGGTACAGCTGGACATCGACGAACTGGTCGGTCGCGCGCGGGACGGTGTCCCCCGCGCGATCGCCCGGTTGCTGTCGCTGGTCGAGGACGCTCATCCACGGTTGCCCGAGGTCGCGGCGAAGCTGACGCCGCATACCGGCAACGCGCGGGTCGTCGGCCTGACCGGTCCGCCGGGTGTCGGCAAGTCGACATCGACGTCCGCGCTGCTCACGGCCCTGCGGGCGCGGGGCCTGCGGGTCGGGGTGCTGGCGATCGACCCGTCGTCGCCGTTCTCCGGCGGCGCGCTGCTCGGCGACCGGATCCGGATGACCGAACACGCCACCGATCCGGGCGTCTTCATCCGGTCGATGGCCACGCGCGGTCATCTCGGCGGGCTGTCGTGGGCGACGCCGCAGGCGGTCCGGGTCCTCGACGCGGCCGGGTTCGACGTCGTGCTGATCGAGACCGTCGGCGTCGGACAGTCCGAAGTGGACGTCGTGAAACTGGCCGACACCACGGTGGTCCTGCTCGCGCCGGGGATGGGCGACGGGATCCAGGCGGCCAAGGCGGGCGTGCTGGAGATCGCGGACGTGTTCGTGGTCAACAAGGCCGACCGCGAGGGCGCGGACGCGACCGTGCACGACCTCAAGCAGATGATCTCCTTGGTGCGCCGGGAAATCCGCGGTCCGAGCTGGCGTCAGCCGATCGTGCGGACGGTGGCCTCACGCGGCGAGGGCGTCGAGGACGTCGTCCGCGCGCTCGACGAGCACCACGACTGGCTGGTCCGGCGCGACGAACTGCCCCGCCGTCGTGCGGCGCGGGCGCGGGACGAGGTCGAGGCGATCGCCGTGCAGCGGTTGCGCGCGGAAATCGTCGACCTGCGCTCCGGAGACCGGCTCACCGAATTGGCCGAACGCGTGGTCGCGCGGAAACTCGACCCGTTCGCGGCGGCCGAAGAACTCATCGCGGACCTTCGCGACTCGTGAGCTTGCCCGCTTGAGGTACATGAAGGACCCCTTCCTTGCGCCTGGCGCAAGGAAGGGGTCCTTCATGTACTGGGGC